>CAYGGB010000011.1:0-10999 GCA_964349295.1 uncultured Candidatus Peribacteria bacterium
GAATACGAGGTGAGCGTGACGCATGTGATCAAAGACGGACAGCTGAAGAAAATGGAGGAAGGCATGATCATTTCTGGCGAGAAAACCAAGCCGACACGGATCCTGCGACTGACCGATTCGAGTTTCCGGATTGTGCTGACAGAAGGCAAAAACAGGCAGATACGGCGGATGTGCCAGAAGGTCGGATCACCGGTTGAGACACTCAAGCGGGTGCGGATCATGACGCTGGAGGATCCGTCGCTTGCGTCAGGAAAAATCAGAATACTGACCGATAAGGAAAAGGCGCAACTATTGATGGCAGTGGGCCTCTCATAATCCACAATGAAAAAAGATGCAGTCCATGCTCTTTGCTTATTCCCGCATTTTTTTTGAATTACCATTTCTGCCATGCCCCCTCTGAAAAAGAAGATAAAATCTTTTCTGTATGGAAAGACGATAGTAGCGACGCTGATGATTGCCGCTGCGGTGCAGACGGGACTGGCCACCGTGTCCGCATCGTCCACTGCCGCCGTCAATGTTTGTGATTATCTGGAATGGTTACCGGTGTGTTCGTCGCAGGGGTCATCTGCCGGTACTTCCACTGCGAGTGAAGTCCCCTCTGCAGATATACCAGATGGCGAAGCAGGTGCTGACAATACAGCGTCAGTCGATAATGCCGGACAAGAGATTGTTGCGGACCAGCAGGAACTTTCTGACGCACCGGTTGTCGTTCAGGAATTCTATCAAAAATACGAGGACGCCCAGACGGTTTTTCTGGAGGTGCAGAATGAATATCAGGATGCTCAGGCTGAACTTGAAACTTCCTACCAGGAGTATGTGGATGCACAGTCTTCCTTTGCGGAAGCGGAAAAAGAATATGAAAATGCACAAGAGGCTGTGACGGAGGCGAAACAAATTTATGAAAATGCGGTGGCCACGTTGCCGCAAGCGATACCGGATGTTCAGGAAAATATTGCCTCTGATGTTGCTGATTCAAGCAGCGCTTCCGTCCCATTTGTCACTGTTGTCCCTGTTTCGTCCTCTCTTCCCTCCTGTCCGGTACCTGAATGTGTAGCTCCTCCGCCCGGCTGTCATTATGAGGGGCTCCCCGGCATTGATCAAAATGGTTGCCAGGTGGGTTGCGGAGGTCTTGTCTGCACTTTATTGCCTTCTTCCAGCTCTTTATCTTCCATGGCTTTTTCCCCAAGCCTGCCACCCCCTCCATCACCCGTCGTGCCGCCTCCGGCACAGAAGCCATCACTTTCCAATGTTGGATGTGAAGGAGCTCTGAGCAGTGAAGAGATGAAGAACGTTGCCGCTGTCTGCGCTTCCCGCAATCACCTGTTGGGCACCTGGTACGACGACAGTCAGGGGGCCAATTTTATCTACCCGATAGCGGGGGATACGGGGATCCGGGTGTGCGCCGAAAATAAGGATAAGGTGAAGAGTCAGAACGGATTATTTATCCCCGTCTGCGCCGGCATAGTGCAGCCTGGGGTGCACACTTTTGTGTACTGAACCGGGCGCTCTGTAAAAATCCTCAACTATTGTCGTCCAAGGGGCTATAGTGCATCTGATGAAATTCATCTCCCACGGTGCGGCACAGGAAGTCACTGGCACCTGTCACGAAATCCAGGTCGAACACACACCGGGAAAGATCAGCCGTGTCCTCCTAGATTGCGGACTGTTCCAGGGTCGTCGACAAGAGGCTGCTGAGAAAAATTCGCAGTTCAGTTTTATGGTTACCGATATCGACGCGGTCGTGCTGAGTCACGCACACATGGATCACGCGGGACGCATTCCTCTTCTCCATAAGAAAGGATACCGCGGGCCGGTGCACTGCACGTATGCCACCAAAGATCTTGCAGCGGTCATGCTCAAGGACGGCGGGTACATTCAGGAGCAGGACGAGCAATTCTTTTGCAAACACCTCAAAGATTCGATGATAGAGTGCGACGGACCGCTCTATACGCAGGCGGATGCCGAGGCGTGCATCAGGCTCTTTAAAGGCCATAATTACGGTGACTGGATTGATGTGGTGCCCGGCCTGCGGGTCCAGTTTTTCGATGCAGGACACATTATCGGATCGGCCCAGATACTCATGGAAGTGACAGAAAGCGGCGTAAAACGTCACATTGGCTTCAGTGCCGATCTTGGCCGCTCGATGCTGCCCATCATACGCGATCCCGTGCCGATGCCACCCGTCGAACTTCTCATTTGCGAAAGTACGTACGGCAACCGCCGTCACGAAGAGATCAGTACGGCAAAGCAGCACCTGGAAGACGCCATTATCCGGACGGCGGAACGGGGCGGAAAAGTGATCATTCCTGCATTCTCGCTCGAGCGGACGCAGGAAATCGTCTATGACCTGCATGTACTCTGGGACGAAAAGAAAATTCCGCCGATTCCCATCGTGATCGACTCCCCTCTGGCTTCCCGTGTCACCGATGTCTTTATGCGCCATCCCGAATGTTACGACCAGGAGATGTTCGCGCAGTTCCTCGGCAAGCAGCACAACCCGTTTCAGTTCTCGCTCGTCCGGTACACCGAAAGCGTCGATGAGAGCAAAAGTCTCAACGGCACACCCGGCCCCATGATCATCATGGCGGCTTCCGGCATGTGCGAAGCCGGCCGGATCCGCCATCATCTCAAGAACGAAATCGGCAATCCCAAGAATACGATCCTCGCGGTCGGCTATATGGCTGAAAATACACTTGGCAGACGCGTCGTAGATCCTACAGTCGGCTCTATCAAGATTTTCGACCAGACATACCCCAAGAAGGCAGAAATTGTCTCGATTGACGCGTATTCAGGACATGCGGATATGGATGATCTTGATGGCTATGTCGCCGCGATTGATGGTTTGAAGAAAGTGCTTCTGGTGCACGGGGAACTTGAGCAGATGACACCGTTTGGAGAGCGGTTACATGAGAAATTGGGGGTGGAAGTGATCATGCCAAAGAGGGAGGAAGAAATGAGTCTATAGGTCGATCCACTTCAAAAAAACGGCACTATTGAAAAAAAATTGATTTGATGTATAAAGCTATTATGGATATTCCTTCGTCATTCGCCCGAGAATCGCGATTTACTGGTCCTCTCAGCGAAGTGCGCTCCAGGCTCTGGCAAATCGATTCAGAAGGTTACACGTGCACGATGCGTCAGGCAGCAAAATTACTTGATGTAGAGAAGGATGCGACCAGTCACAAAATTCTCAAACTTCTTCAGCAGGAAATACCGTATGCGGAATGGCTCGTGGACGATCGGGGAGGTATTCAAGGTGCACTGAACTCTCAACGAATCGGCAGGCCCACGGAATTCATTACAGGGATTCAAGATTATGCCGCATTTAGTGGGGACGATGAGGTATGGCTGCGCATGCTGAAAAAGGCGGGTGATTGGGCTGCTCTGTACAAGGCTGTTCCGCATGTACTGTCGCGTGAGGCCCGGAGCCCGGCACCGTACCCGCTCGAAGTCCGGCAGGCCAAAAGGGTTGTGGGTCTCACCGGTGAATTTATGCTGAAGTGGCTTGTCGAGAAATTTCTTGCGAGGATGAATGCCCCTTCCAACGTGATGCGCGTTTTGGCGCTTTCTCCTGGAGAGGAATTTTCTCTTCCAACGGGATATAGTTTGCGACCAACCGGAGTCACGCCATATGCCGTGTTTGCAGATCCTTCTGCGCATTCATCCGTTCAAAGCAGGGAATATGATGTCGTTATTGTCGGGAATCATGGGGCACAGCGGATTTATTTCCTGGATTCGACGACATCCGCGATGTCGATGGAAGAAAAACGTCTCGATGCAGACCTTGATTTTGTCGCCATGCGGAAAGATATGGAGTCGCGTTCCATTGGTTCACTGACAAAGACGACGTTGTATAAAATCCATGTGGTGTTTCATCAAAAAGAGGGCTGGGAACGGCTTCCGGCATCGAATGGCAATTCCGAAGGTTGTTACAGCCTCGCGTTGCCCCTGCATCGCAATGTCCGGAACTTTGCAAAAAGTATTCTTCAAAAAAACAGTCTCTGGAAAGCGGCATCGTGGCTTGAAGAAAATGCCTCTGGTGTAACAGGTTAAGCTTGAGAGGATAACGGGGTTCGGAGAACCGGTTGCATGAGAAGTTGGGCCTTGAGGTCATCATGCCGAAACGGGAAGAGGAATTTGATCTGTAAAAATGTCCATTTTTTTGCTATACTGATAACAATATCTCTTTCAAAAAAATACATATGAAAACACGACACCTGCACGATATTTCTTTTGTACGGGAGAGCCGACTTGCACATTTTTCTGTCGAACAGCCTGAATTTACATCTGCAGCGCCGGGAAGGGAGAACAACCCTGAGCGTGATGAAGATCGAAAGAACGAGCAGCAGGCAAACAAACAACTCGTTGAAAAACTTGAGAAAAGCCTTACTTCGGCTCAGCCCGATCAGCGAACGGATATCCTCCGGGCAATCATTTCCGTCCCAGGTGGCCGTCCCGAGAGCGAGCTTGGACAATTCGGATGGGGCATGTTGAATGCCCATAACCTGTCTGTTTCCGACGTCATGCCGCTCACCAGGGATGATGACGCTCGTGTTGCGCGTCGCGCCTTTGCTGTTCTTGCCGGCATGTTTTCTCTTCATATCATTAATCTGGCCAATGGCGATGCGCGGGCGGCTGCAGAGGCCGATACGAATCTTTATGCAGATGCCGTGATTCGCCTTGTCGGCAGGCCAACAACGAGTTCTGAGATACTTGCAGCACAGGAGTCGGCACTTAACCGGCAGGCAAGCACGTTTGCACTCATGCTGGTGCGTGTCTCCCCAGGTATCCGTACCAATTACTTTGCCCGGCTGAGTCAGATTGAACGCACTCTTAGTCGTCCCCGCGATAATGAAACTCCTGAGGAACGCGGATATCGGGAATCACTGTTAAAGACGATCCAGGCGCATCCGCAGCAGCTGCAAAAGCAGGGTACAAGTACTAACCCCTTGCCTGTGGCCAACTGGCTCGATCCTGAAAGCTTTAATCGCTGATTTCCACAAACACATATGGCCAACTTTGAAATCGCTGCACCGGTGCCCGAGCGGAATCCCCACGATTCTGTTCGTTCGGAAACCCGCAATGAACTGGATGCCTTGAAAAACGAGCAGTTTGTCGCAGCTCAGGGAGTTGAGCAGATGCCAAGACATTCAACGAACTTTTGAATCAGGTTCCCAATGGTGGATACGTTTTAGCCAATATTCCTGAAACATTTACCATTGGTACCGATAGCTTCCGTAAGCAGGGAAATGATCTTCAGCTCCAGTGTACGGTGAACAATCAGCAGGTCTGGCGCACCATTCGTATTGAATACGGTTTGTTTTCCAGCACAGATGCAACACTGCCCCAGCTGCGCAGAAGTGATAACGGAAACAATGTCGAGATCATGGATCTTACGAGAAATCCACCCAGAGCGCTTACTGCAGTCGGTATTGCCACCATTGCAAATGCACTTGGGAATGCCCTTCCGCGTTTGCGACAGGGACAGGCATATAGCGGACTGGGAGTCAGAATTTCATTTCGATAGAGCATGGCATGCCTGGATCAGCCTCCTTGCAGAGATTTCTTACACTCATTCCATTGCTCTATTTGATCTATCAAATGGGCGATCATTTTTCTACGAGGCGGGTCGTACACATCATCGTGTTGCAATAATGCCCGGAGTCTCAGGACGGAATATCCACGGAGCTCTTTTTGCAGTTTCTGGACGCGTTCCTCTTTCATCATTATCAGGGGCTTTTCAGCTCTTGAATCATGCAGACCGCAAATAACAGGAATCTTTTCCATCGGACGCAGATTGTGTCAGAGACCCAGGTTGCTCGCCACCCCTTTCATTGCCTCCAGCGTCAGACCGATCATTTCCTCCAGAGGTACGCCCAGAAGCTCCTCACACGCCCCAATTTGCTTTCTGTCCACCTGCGCAGCGAATGTTTTGTCCTTCAGTTTCTTCTTCACGCTGGAGACCTCCACGTCGGCGATCTTTTTGGAGGGACGGACAAGGGTCACGGCGATGATGAAACCGGTCAGTTCGTCGACGCAGTACAGGCATTTGCGCAGTTGGGAGTTCAGTGGATAGTCGACACCGTATTTGGCGGCGTAATGGGAGCGGATATCTTCCAGAAGCTCTCTCGGAGACTCAATTTCTGCCAGCATCTGTTCCAGCGTTTTACCACAGTGCTCTTCGGCATCCTTCTCCAGATGATCCCAGTCGAGGTCATGCAGCATGCCGGCAACGCGCCAGGTGGCGGGGTCTCCACCGAACTTCTTTGCTAGGGCCTCCATGGTTGCACCGGTGGCGATCAGGTGGGCTTTGGTTTTGTTGGCGTGCTTGGCGATCAGGCTGTGAGCAGCGGGGAGGAGGTGGCCGTAGGTGAGGTGCTGAAGCGGTAGGCTGGGGTTAGGGCTGGGGTTTGGGTAAGGATTGGGGTTAGGGTTCTTTTTTTGGCTTGAATCAGGGCTCTTCTCGTTTAATGGCTTCATGAGAGGGAAGAGAACAACGTCTCTCAAGTTTGTCTGCTGCGTGAGCAATGCCACGATTCTGTCCACTCCCATGCCCCATCCGGACGTTGGAGGGCAGCCGTACTCGAGAGCAGTCACAAACTCATCATCTTTCCTGTGCGCATCAGCATCTCCTCCAGCGTGAGCCTTTGCCTGATCTTCGAAGCGCTGTGCCTGATCGACAGGATCAACAAGCTCGGAATAGGCGTTCACGATTTCCCAGCCGCCGACGACCAGCTGGAACCGGTCAGTGATGCCGGGATTTTCATCATTTCTTCGGGCAAGAGGGGAGAGCTCGATCGGATGCTCGGTGATAAAGGTGGGGGCAATCAAATGCGGGCGACAAACCTTCTTGTACAGCTGGTCGATCAGGTTTCCCAGACCAAGAGCGTCTACGGGAACATCCAGACGAATGGAGTTCTTTTTCATGGCTTCCATAAGGGCTGATTTGGAATCAATCTTTCCAATGTCTATCCCGCATCTGTCCAAAATTGCCTGACGGATGCTGATGCGAGGCCATGGGGCTTTGAAGTCGACCTCGATCAGCTTTCCTTCACGGTCTGGGATCTTCACTTTGGTCGTTCCGAGCATGTCTTTGAGGACGACACTCAGCATTTTTTCGGTGAAATCCATGTTCTTTTTATAGTCCCAGTACGCGGCATAGTGTTCGATCATTGTGAAGTCCTGGAGGTGACTCGGATCGAGGCCTTCGTTCCGGAAGATCCGGCCGACTTCGAACACGCGATCAAATCCGCCGACGATGCATTCTTTCAGAAATGTTTCTGTTGCAATGCGCAGATAGACATCCATGTCATACGCCGCATGATGCGTTTTGAACGGGGTCGCGAGTGCGCCGGAAGCAGCATTCACCAGCACAGGAGTCTCCACTTCCGTGAAGTCGTGGCTCCAGTAGAACTCGCGTAGTTTTTTCACAAAGTCGCTGCGGAATCTGAAGCGTTCAAAACTTTCGCGGTTGCTCGTCATGTCCAGATACCGCTGGCGCCACGCAGTCTCCTGATCAGCAATGCCATGCCACTTTTCCGGTGGCTGACGGAGAGCCTTGCTGAGCATCATCCATGTCTTCACTCGTACCGTCGGCTCACCTTTCTGCGTTGCGAAGCGTTCGCCCTCCACGCCGATAAAGTCTCCAAGATCGACCAGATGAAGCATCTGCTTGTATTTCTCTTTCCCCAGATCCTCTTCCTTCACAGCCAACTGAAGACGCCCTGTATGGTCCTGCAGCGTCAGAAACGTCATCTTTCCCATGTCCCTGAGGAGCATGATTCTTCCCGCAATCTTCACGTTTTTGCCATCAGGAAGTGCTTTTGCGGCAGCCAGCATGTGGCTTCGCTCAAAGGAGGAGGCATAGGGTTGTCCGCCCCCCTGGCGGATCGTTTGTGCTTTTTGAAAACGAAATTGATCCATTGGTCCGATTATAAGGACAAAAGCGGCACGAGGGCCAGAGAGGTTTGTCCCGGAACCCGTTTTACGCTATAATAGAGGGGAACATTCATATCAATTCTCCACACCGCATATGGACCAGACTCTGTTTTTAAACGCTGAGGAGATGGCTGTCTTCCGCAAAATGCCCGTTGCAGTGCAAAGCGCATGGAAGAGCCATGTGAAATCAGAAACACTCACGTCGTACGAAACGTCTGAGCAGATGGACGCGCGCATGCGCGCCGTCAATTACGACAAGTATCCCAAAGCAAAGGCGATCATCGACGCCTGTTTTGAACAGATGAAGGCCGGCAAGACCCCGAACGTCTCGATGGAGGATTTTCCCGAGAACGCGCTTGACGCGTTCCTCTTCGCGCTCGGCGCATCAGGCATTTCGTTCCTGATGGAATCCCTCATGTGCGATCCCAAAGTCGTCGTGAACACGGAGGCAATGGAGGGCATCGCAGCTCTCTCCCGCGTCCGTCACGACACGCTTGATGCCAATCAGAAAGTATTCGCTTAAATCCACTCTCCCCTCATGCCAATGCCTACTCCCCGCACTCCCCGCAACGAAATCGTTCCGCCGCAGAGAAACGTCGTTCCCCCCGTTAATATTTTGCCGGAAAATCGAAACAAGATTTCCAAGGTCATCTGGAAGGGTCTCGGTATCACTGCACTCCTTGCTACAGCTGTAGCAGGGGCAGGTGCGAGTCTTTATTATGGATCGCCGGAAACATTTAAATCCTTGCAGGAAACGATTCAGAAGTGGATGAGTGATGTGGGGTCTTCCCCAACATTGAAGTCCGCGAAAGAGATATTTGAGAAAGGCAGAAAAGGTATCGTAGACAGTGCCACACAGCTTGCATCATCTGAAACGTTGAGGCCTGCGAGGGAGGCATTCGACGGATTTAGCGCAAAAGCGCTCGAATGGTGGGAAAATATGAAGACGTACATCTGGGGAGCTGCGCCGGTTGCCGGTGTAGCGGTTGCAGATCCGACTCCACTCGTGGCCCCGTCGGTCAGTCATCCTGGCCCACCGACGCTTGGCGCGATTGATGCCGCTGCTCCAAATCTGCTTGCACCGGTCGACACGATTAATGAGGCAATTACAGGAGGCACAGACACGGTGCGAAGATCGGGGATGCCGTCACCAGGTCCTGTTTCCCCTGCGCTTCCCGCTGCTCCCACACTTCCGACTCCACCGGGAACAGACATTCCTCTTTCCGATTCTGGCATCCGGGGTGATTCGGGACGTGGCACAAATGTACCAAGCATTGCTCCGCGCAGACTACCGCGACCGAGCGGACTTTAATCGCGTCTTTCCGATCTATCTATGACCCTCTACCTCACCTCCGCCGAACGTTCTCTCTACGACAAGCTTCCCTCTGCGCTCAAAAAGGCGTGGGGAGGGGAAGTTGTTGAGGAAACGGGGACGGCGTGGGAGACGGACAGGCAATTACAAGATCGTGCAAGACAGCTTGCCAGTGATGCGTCTCCGGCCGTTGTCAGTGCTGCGAAGAAGATGGAAAAGAAATTAAAAACCCAGGGATTCGATGCGGTCGATATGGCCGACTTTCCCGAGGAAGCTCTGTCGTCCGTTCTCCTTATGCTTGGTGCAGTGGGACTGACAGCAGTTGTTAATCGCGCGCTGCAGAATGTGCGTAACGAGGAGGACCTTGCAACTGTCGAGGGTCTGACCTCGATCCGTAATCAGATTCTGATGTCCAATTCTCTTGTTTTTGGGAAATAAATTTTCACTTCCAATTCTATGTCCAATCAATCCATCGAAATTCCCAGAGACTTGGCACAAAGGCTTAGTGAAACAAGAGACCCTCAGCAGCGCCTTATTCTTGGGAACAAGATTCAAAAGCATCTGGTTGAGACGAATGCACTCAAAAAGCCAAATTGGTTCAAAAAAATCATCAATAATGAATACGCAAGAGGTGCGTTGGTTCTGGGTCTTTCCGCTCTTGCGGCACCAACTGTTTTCGATGCCGTTCAGCCGGGAGGTGCCCTCCGGAATGTATATGAGGGGGCAGGCGATTTGATAGGAAGGGGCTCAGCGACCATCGGCAGCATTCCGGGGGTGGGTTCTATTACGGGTACTATAGGAGGATGGGGGTCTTCTGCTCTTGGAGTTGGGAAGGAAGTCTGGAATGCGACTCCGGATAGTCTGGTAGGTGGTTTTGCTGGCGCAGCTGGGGTTGGGGCTGTCTGGGGATCGGGTATGGCAATCAATAAAATCAAAGAATGGAAAAAACCTAACCAAGAGACAACTGCGCTTCTGAATGATTTGGAAAATGAACAGAATCTCATCGAAAAGGGAAAATTGGGTGTGGTGAAGAACAAAAATAAGAATAAGAAAAAAAATAAAAAAGTGGTTTCGGATAGAGAAAATGTTTCTGCAGCTGTAGAAACTTCTGTCCAAAATAAGGTATCTGCTCCAGCAATAAGATCAGATAGCGATGAAGAGTTAACGGTTGTCACTGAGAACGCGCCTCAGCCGCAGGTCACTCCCGCTCCCACTCCGGTTCCGGAAGTAACTCAGTCAACAGAATTGCCTGCCACACTGCCATTTTCCACGAATGAGGCACGTACTCGTCGGCGTAACCCAAACAGAGACGCCAGTGCCTGATCGCGAATTCTGAATTCCAACCCGTCATTTCCATATTGACGGCTTCTTTTGACATGCCTACACTCTGCCAGCTCTTGTGTTCACCCCTCGGTACGTTCGTCGCTCCGCAACGAACTACTCGGGATGACAAAGGACTGCTTGCGTTTGAGCTTGGAGTGCATTTGGTCACTATCCAAGCTAGAGAAACCTCCAAGCGTTCAGTCGCCCCTCGGGGGCCCTCATCCGGCGGCGCGACGCCGCCACCTTCTCCCAGAGGGAGAAGGAACCCACTTCTATTATGAACGGACTTATTGCAAAGAAAATCGGCATGTCCCGCGTCTTCCAGGAAAATGGGGAGGCTGTGCCCGTGACGTATCTGCAGGTGGAGCCCAACGTTGTTGTTCGCGTCAAAACCAAGGAAAAGGACGGTTATAACGCTGTCGTTCT
>CAYGGB010000012.1:0-10986 GCA_964349295.1 uncultured Candidatus Peribacteria bacterium
GACAACCAGTACCACCCAGACACTCGTTTCCAGTACGACGGAACTGACGATGCTGCTTCTGACGATACTGAATTCCCTCACGTGGATCGTCCTGTCGATGCTGGATCTTCTGATGGACCCGCAGTTCATGTTCGGCATGAACCCGCAGGCGAACGGAGGATTGAACCAGAATCTTATGGATATGCTCCGGGAAATCTGGCAGTTCTCACGCGATCTTGTGAACATCGGTTTTGCCCTCGGGCTGATCATCGGTGCGGTGACGATGATCGTCACTGCGGATGGCTCGAAGATGAAAGAACACCTGTTCAAATTTGTCATCGCAATCGTCCTGGTCAACTTTTCCTGGTTCATTCCGCGGGTGCTCTTTGACGTCTCGCAGGTGCTGACATACACCGTCTATCAGCTCCCCTCTCTCATCGGACATGGCGCCGATTCCTGCGTGATCCAGCCGCAGGCGGGTGCCGCTGGACCGGCACGACCATGTGAGATTGTCACACAATACCGGTTTCTGAGCGAAACAGATCGGATCGGAACGGTTGCGGATGCCAACGGCAACTTTACCGATACGCGTGACGGCACCACCGGCTGGACCTGCCCACTACGCCAGCTCGTCTGTATCCAGAAAGTTCCGATCGACCAGGCGGATAACCAGGTGCGCGGGCCGACGAAAATCCTGCAGGGATTGGTGGTCAATCACGCACGCCTGCAGTGGCTCACCGCAATCCAGCCGGCCAATGCCCAGGCACAGATCGCGCAGAGCACATCGCCCGGAGCCGTGTTCCTGGTGCTCCTCCGGACGCTGCTCAAGCTTGTCATAACGCTCTTCATCCAGATCGCCATCTTCTTCCCGCTGCTCGCGATGGTCGCGGCGTTCTTCATTCGCATCCCGATCATCTGGATCAGCATCGCATTCATGCCGCTGGTGGCGCTGGGCTACGCGTTCCCCAAGCTCCGCGAGGGCGAAGGCAAAGATCTCTTCTGGTCGTGGCAGGAGCACTTTCTCCAGGCGGTGTTTTTGCCCGCAAAAGTTGCAATTCCGTTTGTGATCGGCTTCATCATGCTCAATGCCGGCTCGCAGATGCCGGCTCCGCAGGATCTGGGGAACATGCCGGCTCTGCCGATCTTCGTGGGCATCAGCGACATGTGGCAGTTCATCTGGATGGGCATGGCGCTCTTCATCATCTGGCATTACAGCTTTGAAGTTCTCAGCAGCGGAAAGGCCGGCATCATGGGCACCTTCACCGACGGCATCAAGCGCGTGGGCAGCAGTCTTGGCAGCGCGGTGGCCAAAGTACCGCTCAGCATGCCGTTCATTCCCGTTCCCGGCAGAACCGATACCGTCTCTGTCCTTCAGGGTCTGCATGCCATTGATCCCCGCCGTGTGAACGCGCAGATGAGCGGTGGTCGCCTCCCGAGCATCGATGCCCTGCTCGGCACCAGTCTGAACCCGAGACACGATCAGTCGGCCCTCAAACAACTGCGTGCCAACGAAACGAACGTCCGTAACGCAGTTACGGTCAACCTCAACAATACACTTACACCGGGCACCGCACCTGAAGTCGCAAACAAGCAACTCGATGATATGTTCGCACGACTGCGCGCAGAAATTTTGCCCATACGAAACATGACCGAAGCCCAGATCGCCGACCATCTCCAGGAAACCAACTTCATTACTCCGGCACAGCGCAAAGAACTTCAGGTCATCCTGCAGAGAGAGAACCGGGCAAACAGAACAGGCCCGCCTCCCGCACCCGGAACAACCCCTGCACCCGCTCCCGCGCCTGCGCCCCGGGCATAACAATACCCTCCACAGTTTTCCCGTGAACCGTATCCCCCATGCCGCCCGAAACCGATCTCCCACCGGAGCATTCATCCCCGGAAGAAACGGAGAAGGTTGAAGCTGAGGCAAAAACAAAAGAATCTGCAGACAAAGGAATAGCTGCCCGCGCCAAAGAAAGCGTCGACGGCATGATGGAAGACCGTCGGTTGGAGCAGACCGTCGGCGAATGGATCACGGGAGCACAATTGAGAATGCAAGCGGTCCTCCCCGCATTGACCGCAGCCGAAAGCACTCTCGACGGATTGCCTCAGGGATCTGGTATCCATATCCAATCCACATGGCGCAATCACCTTGCTGTCTTGCGCCGGTGCGCCGAACGGACATTCACGGACCGACACGGAGTACGGAGCACCGGCGATCCTGTCGCGGTCCTCCGGCACATCGCCGATGTCGCGGCGGACATGCGCCTGTTCCAGAGCCAGGCAGCCACAAGCAATGACCCGCGCTTTGTTCTTGCCGCGCAGAACATCGGGAATGTTTTTTCGTCCTACGAACAGGCGATCGGACAAGCGCACCACCTGATCATCACCCATCGTCCCAACATGCCCGCACCGGGCCGCACCCGCGAGGGCCAGATCGCCCAGACTGTTGGGGTCATGGCGGGAGGTGCGCTCACGCTGATCGCCGGCGCACTGTACTTCTTCGCGAAAGACGGCGAGAAAAATGAAACGCTGCTCCTGGGGTACGGACTCGCGACAGCCGCGATGATCGGCTACGGCAGACGATCTCCCAACGAACTGGAACCGTTTCTTTTCCAACCCAACTGGCGCAATCTTCAGCTCCAATACGGACTCCACGGTCCCGACTGGGCGGCATTTGTCCGCAACTACTACGACGCCCGCACCGGCAATCCTGATGTGAAAAATTTTCTGGAAGGCCGCAAGCGCAACGATCCCGCAGAAGTGAAGCGCCAGCGCGCCGCAGTGCTCGCGCTCGCACCAGCAGCAATCCAGCCGATTGTGGAATTCATGCTCGCAGGAAACGCCGTCGACTTCCGGGCCATGGCGGAAGAGCTGAACAAGGCACAATCCGACTACGCACGGCGGGTGGTGATCAGTCATATCGCGGGGCCGTCCGGCCGCATCACCGGCGTCGCGGCTCTTCCTGCGGTTGTGGCGGTGGGGGCGGGAGGAGCTGCGGTTGCATCGGGAGTGGCTGGAGGACCGGGTGGTGCACCGGGAGCGGGACCGACGGGGGCTGTTCCACCGGGACCAACGGGAACACCGTCTCCGGCTGGGGCGCCGACGGGAGGACCGTCCGGGACTCCAGATCCGGATCCTGCGACGGCGAAGGCGAAGATTGATGCGGATGCGAAGGCAAGAGAGGAGGCTGCTAAGAAAGATGCAGAAGTTAAAGAGAATGCCGAAATGACCGCGCTGATGGAACGGTGGAACAGAAATCTGTTCCGCATCGGAGATACTGCAACCAGTGTGAGGAATGTCGACGGCACATATCGGATCTCCGCACCGAACGTGAGTACACACGTGTATGAAATTCTTCAAAAAGCTATTGCTGCCGTAGGGCTGACTCTGCCCATGGAACACACTGGCACATTGATATTTACTTCAGCCACTGCGGCGAATTTTCGTCAATTGGTTGAGTCGCAAGAAAGTACGGAAAAAAGGGTTCGATCTGCAATTGAAACGTACAACAAACGTTCTGATCGCTTGGTTACTCTTACATTAGTGGGTGGCAGCTTTTACGACTTTCGTGCGCAAGCCGTTCCGGTTCCTCCACTCACCAGAGAGAATATTCAATCCACTATCGATAACGGTTATCCCGTTGGCGCCGGCAGATCGGTATCAATCACCGGCTATGGCCCGGACGTACAACTGCTTTTTAATCACAATCCTACAGAAATCGCCGAAGCTCTCGATCTTCTGACCAGCGTAAATCACTATGCCGACGTTATTCGAAGAGGAGTGAGGGGGGAGCAGTCGCTGATCTCGGAATACAATCCACGAGTTACTCGAGGTTCCGCTATCGACACATATGATGTTGAAATATATCCGACAACCTCGCTTCGGAGAGGAAGAGTAACAAGAGAGTACGTACGAGCATCAATCCTACATGCGTTACCGACACATCGCATTGAAAATACAGGAGCAAGCTATCTTGTAGTTCGCGGCATCAGGCCAGATGAAATTGCACTTTTTGTTTCATCCGTGCATTTCCCATCGCGGGTCATTAATGAGACAAACGAAGCGTACAACAAAAATCCAAATCATCTTTGCGCAATAGAACCGCGTATCGGCACGTCGCCAGAGCAGTTCAATGCAAGAATTACTGTTTTGCGAAGAGATAATCTTGATGCAGTAGTGAAGATCTTGACTGCCCAAGGCCTGCTATTCACAGATACCGGTGATGCTACGATGAGCGTGGAAGGGCTAACAGAGGACACATTCCGGAACCTCACAACATTGCTCGTTGCATCTCCGGCGCCTTCTCCGACTCCCTAAAGTTCGTCCTGATTTTCACGTCTCCGAAGACAAATGCAAAAACGTTTCGATGCGGCCGATGCGGCGGCCGTGATTATTCGCCGTATCCTTCAGAACTTCGGTCCGGTCTTTGAACGCCCCTTTGAAGTCATGCAGCAGGTTTTCGTTCAATACGCGAATCCCATCGAAAATTTCGTTTTTCATGCCATTCATTTCTTCTTTCAATTCTTCTTTTAATGCCAGAATGTCTTTCTTTGTGGCCATTTCTCGCCGTATGGCCGAAATATCCTCAGTATTGACGTTTATCTGCCCTTGCAGACGGACAATATCCTGACGCGTGACGGTTGCTGTTGAACTTTTTTTCATAAAAAATGATGGGAAAGAAGTATGCACAGGCATGCTAAAGGGGTCCACCGAAGTGGAAAGATTCCCTTATGCATTTTCTTTTGGGTATGTCGAAATTATGGCTTCAAAAAGACCTGAAAGACGTTCCACAGGGGTGTGGAACGTCCGGGATTATTCTTCTTTCCGCTTCAGCTCCCGCACATACGCCTCCAGCTTGTCCCCCTCCATCACCGGAACAGAGCTTTCGACACGCATGCCGCACTCCTGACCTTCTTTGGCTTCTTTGATGTCTTTGTCACCGTGCTTGAGCGAGGTGATGCGGCCGGTACCGACGAGAGCGTCTTCCCGCATCAGGCGGAACGCCACGCGTTTGAGAACGCCGTCCATCACTTTGCCGCCGATGATCTGCTCGGACTTCTTGGTGAGGAAGATTGCGCGAACATCGAGATGACCGAGGATCTTCTCTTCTTCGACAGGTTCGACCAATCCCTGCAGGAGTTTCGTGACCTCATCGAGCATTTCGTAGAGAATTTCATATTGCCGGATTTTGACACCCTCGCGTTCGGCCGTGCGGTTGACCTCCGGCGGGACGGCAACGTGGAACGAGAGCACGATTCCTTCGCTTGCCGACGCCATCATCACGTCACTCTCAGAGACGGCACCGATCGCGCCGTGGATCACTTTCACGTTCACATCTTTGCCTTCCGTCGTGAGCTTGCTGAGCGCATCTTTGAGCGCTTCCAGTGATCCCTGCGTATCGACTTTCAGGACGACTTTGAGCTGCTTGAGCTTGCCCTGTGTAAGGCGCGAAACGAGATCGGCAAACGTGTGCTTCTGGATTTTGCCTGCGTGCTCGCTGAACGCCTCCTGTAATCCACGTGCCTCTTTTTCGGACGGAACGACCTGGAGAATATCGCCGACGGTCGGGACGGATTCGAGACCGGACATGCGGGCGGCGCCGGACGGGCGGACTTCATTCAAACGTTTGCCGTGGGCATCAATCAGAGCCTTCACACGTCCCGTAATCGATCCGCAGACGCAGATATCACCCACGCGAAGGACACCGGTGTTGACGATGACGGTCGCAAGCGGGCCCATGGATGAATCAAGATGACTTTCGATGACGGTCGCGATGGCGGTGCGGTTGGGATTGGCAGTCAGTTTCATCTCGTCAGCCATCAGCAGAAGATGATCGAGTAGATCAGGAATCCCCTGCTTGGTAACGGCGGAACACGGCACCACCGGCGTTTTGCCGCCCCATTCCTCGGGCTGCAGTTCGTGCGCGGCGAGTTCGCCTTTGACGCGGTCGGGATCCGCGCGCTCTTTGTCCATCTTCGTCAGCGCGACGAGAATCGGCACACCGGCATCTTTTGCATGATCAATGGCTTCGATGGTCGTCGGTTTGACGCCTTCTTCTGCGGACACGACGAGGATGACGATGTCCGTGACCTGGGCTCCCCGCGCTCGCATTGCAGCGAACGCTTCGTGCCCGGGCGTATCCAGGAAGGTGATCGCGCGGCGTCCGAGCAGAGATGATTCATATTCGACCTGATACGCACCAATATGCTGCGTGATGCCGCCGGCTTCCGACGACACGACGTCCGTGGACCGGATCGCATCGAGCAGTGCGGTCTTGCCGTGGTCGACATGACCCATCACGACAACAATCGGAGGACGCGGCAGAAGATTTTCGGCGTCATCCTTGATCAGTTCCTTGAGGTTGCGGCTGATGAGCTGCTCCGATGAGGCTGCGCGTTGCTCCCGTTCCACGATAATATTCAGTTCCGATGCGACGATGGCAGCGGTATCGAAATCGATCGACTGGGTGATCGTTGCCATCACGCCGTTCTTCATGAGTGCGGCGATCACTTTGGGAACCTGCACGCCCATTTTCTCGCCGAGCTCTTTGACCGTGATCATATCGGGCAGCGCAACCGGTCCCTGCTTGCTCTTGATCTGCACCTGATCGTGCTGCGCGGCGGATGTCTGTGAACGACGGAGTGTCGCCGCTGTCCTCTGTTCCCGCGCCTGTTCTTCGCGCTCTTCTTTCGAGGGTTTCTTCAGTGCAAGTTCCTGACGGGCAATCGCCTCTTTCGAGACATCCTCAAGCGTGAGTTTTCGCAGCACCGTAAAACTGTCTGCTGCGCGGGGAGCGGCAGTGGACGCAACGCCTGCGGGTGCGGCGGCTGTCGTACCTGATGAAGTCGCATCGGATGATCCTGATCCTGCTGCGCCTGTCTCTCCCCCTCCCTCCTCCTCTCCGTCATCCTTGATCATCCCAATGGTATCCAGATCGATCGTCAGGCCTTTCTTCTGCGCAACAAAACGGATGATGCCCTTTGCAAGCGACTCCGGCACCTCGCGGTCCGTCGGCTTGACGCCGAAGTTGACCTGCGTCAGTTCGTGGCGCAGCTCTTGCCCTGTCATGCCTAAGATTTTCGCGACCTGGACGAGACGCATGGGTTGCTGGATATAGTGGTGACCGCCAAGAGTGTAGCAGGCGCTTGTGGCTCGCGAAAGGGACCAAGCGATGTCATCCTGAGCGGAGCGAAGGAGACATCGCGGCCGCATTGTCGTGCTTCGCTTCGCTCAGCATGACAATGCTCTGGACGAGACTATTTACCCGTGATTTCCCCCACAACATCCGTCCCTTCACTCACATGTCCATTGCTTAACTTCTCCACCACATCCTGCTGCTTTCCTGACGGTGACGGAAACGGAGATGTCTTTGCTACTTTTGTTCCTTCTGTTCCCTTTGTCATAGAAGGAACAACTACTGGCTTGGGCCTTGGAATATCCTCAGATTCTTTTCTCTGCCTCTCCATCCCCTCCTTCAGCTTCTTGATGGATTCGAGAACCTGCAGCTGGAAGTTGCCGTAGTTTTTTACCCGGAAGCCGGAGGCACGGGTGTGCCCGCCGCCGCCGTAGGCTTCGCCGGCCAGACGGCTGCAATCGCTGGAAGATGATGAACGCATGCTCGCCTTGAATCCGCCTTCTTCGACTTCGGTAAAGAGCACGTGAACGTCGGCGTTGGGAATCGTCGAAATCAGCTCGTCGAGAATGCCGTGCGTTTCTTTGGACGATGCTTCCATCTCCTGCAGATCCTCGCGGCTGATGGACGACCAGACGATGCCGGCGGTCTGATCCATCTGGATCCGGTTCAGTGCACGACCCCAGATTTTGAGCGTACTAAGCGGCTTCGTTTTGTAGATATGCTGGATGATTTCCTGCTGGCGCGCACCTCTCTCCAGCAACTCAGCGGCGACCTCAAGTGATCGCGGCGTCGTATTGGGATTCTGGAAGCTTCGCGTATCGGTGATCAGTCCTGTGAGCAGCAGCGTCGCCATGTCCGGTGTGATCTTGCTCTGCCAGTCGGGCACCTGCATGAACCAGTTGTAGAGGACTTCGGTCGCCGATGCGGCTGTAGGATCGATCAGATGCACCTGTCCGTAGTGCTGGTTACTGATGTGATGATCAATGTTCAGGATCGGCGTTCCCGAGAACAGATCCATATGATCGGTGTGGAGACTGCCCAGAAGCGCGAGATCCGCGGTATCGACCATCACGATCATATCGTAGTGCTTCTCACCCTCGGCAAACGTGATATGCCGGGTCGTGATCTTTCCCTTTTTGGGTACGACAATGATGTTCACTTTGTGGTCTTCGACGGTATACCGGAGCTTGTCGACCTCGACGCCGTTCTCCAGATTGATCGTGACGACGAAGTTTTGATCTTCCATGATCTCCCCTTCCAGCTTGTCGAACCCCGGCAGGAACCGTAGCGATTCCGGGAGGGTGTCCGGACAGATGACGGTGACATCCTTGCCGATCGCCTTGAACATCTGGTAACACGCCAGAGCCGAGCTGATACCATCGGGATCGACGTTTGCATGCGGAATCACCAACAGGCGCTGGTGGCGCGCTATAGCGTCCGTTGCGGCCGATATGTCTTTGGGAGAGAGACTCATGGGGGGTAACACACTACTATAACATAATTTTAGTTAAAATGCAAGTACTTCATAAAACAGGGAATATGGAAGCACAAAGAGGCCTCGAGAGAAAGCAGGTATTTCGGTCAGTATCGCTTGCGCAAGGTGTAACACCGGTGTTACACTATCGGTACTATGCCAACCAAGAAAAAGCGTCTCAATATTATTCTTCCCAGAAAGACTGCTATCTATCTACAGAAGATTGCATTGCGTGATGAGGTGTCTCAATCGCAGAAAGTAGTAGAGTTCATTGATACAATGCTGGAGATTGAAGATGTTGAGTATGCCAGCCCTCTTGCGGAAGCGAGGGATACGCCTGACGCAGAATTTGTTTCTCTTGAAGAGATAAAGAAATTATGGAAATAGCCCCGTCATACACTGTCGTCTTTGACATGAGAGTTCATAAGCTGGATTTTCCACGCCTTTCAAAAAACATCAGAACAGCAATCATCCAATCAGTAGAGAAGAAACTTACAACTCACCCGGATATCTTCGGCAAACCCCTGCGGGGTTCGCTCAAAAACCACTGGAGACTGCGCGTGGGAGACTACCGTGTGGTGTATCGGATCACGGGGGCCATGGTGCACATCTTCGCGATTGAACTACGACCCACTGTTTATCAGACAATGAAGAAACGGATATAGTGCCACTCCAAATGCGGCCATCCCCGAAGGGATGACCGCGTGAGGTTCCAGCCGATAATGATTCACCGGCGAAGGAAATTATGACAATTGGAGTGCCCATTCGGGCAGACGGACGATTCGCCGGATGTCCTCCTCGCGTCGGAGAACATAGAACAGCGGATCGGTGCTTCCCGGTCTGACCTCAGGCTTGGTCGGCCCAAGGGCGAGATGGCAGTTGCTGGGCCAGAAGATGCTATGGCCCTGACTGCTCTTTGCGATGAGCGTCCCCCGACTGACGTACGAGAATGGCTTGAGGAGAGACTGATCAATCACGTACCCGAGCTGAGCTTCGCGCTCGATCGAACCGACGACCGTGTAGACGGCCTGCTTGTCCTCATGTTGGACAAGTTTCTCGTCGAGCGCTCCCAGCCCCGCGAGGGCCGAGAGAACTGTGAGCGTTGCCGTGTGGATAGCATCAGGATTCTCCTCCGATTGGAGGAGAACCTCGGTGACAGTCCCCGGCAGACACAACCCGATCGGCTCTGTCCTGGTGGCGTTCTTCTGCGCCGCGGGCAGTCCGCTGATGCGGATGCCGCACGCCAACTTGGAGCTGTACCGCTCCAAATCGAGATCTGCCCCCTTCATGTCGAGGGTCCAACCGAATCCTTCCGGTTGGGAATTGGCCTGCAAATCCATCGTGTGGGCGACATACGGACCGGTGCCGTACACCGCCAGATCCAGATAGATGTCTTCGAGCCGATTCTTCTCCCAGAGTGCCATTGCCTTACCGATGCGATTCATGTTGTCGGTGACGGTACGGCGCTCGGGTCGTGCGAGCACAATGCCCACACGCCACCCATTTTTGATGATTTGCGGATTCCTTCGCAGGAAGTCCGCAGGTGCGAGAGCGATCAATTCGTCCTCGTAGGTCAAACAGTTCAGGACGAAGATGTTTTTGGCATCCTCATCGTTGCCCACCCAAAGGGAGCCCTTCAGGCCCAGATTCTTGATCGGAGCGATCTGTTGACGGACGGTTTCCAGTTCGCTGGCTGACGAAAGACGCATATCCATGAGACACCTCAAAAGTTTTGCCACTCATCGTCGTTCAAACCTATGAACGATTCAGGGCAGCGATTGTAATTTTCCTTCGCCGTTGTTGTAAAAAACCGGCAAAAGAACCTGGGAGGATTATAAAATGATAGTTGGGTTTGGTCAATTAAATGGCGGTATGTGGATTCAGCGACATAACCAAGAACCCTGTCTTGCGACAGGGTTCGATGGCTCCTTTCGGATGAGGGCTGATGGATAGTTACGCCGGAATCGCGCCAGTCGCGATACCTTCGAGTACGGAGATAGCAACCGAACGTGCGTTGACCATCGACTGGATCAACATGCGTTCGTTACGCGCGTGCTCGTTCTGGACCTCACATCCGAAGCTGAGGACTTGCAGAAAATTCGGATGAGCGGGGTCGCCCAAGAGGGCGGCCAACTCCAACGCGCAATGATATCCCTTGTACACCGGGATGATGCCAATCTGACGGTACGCCTGTCCCGCAGCCTGCAGGAGGCGCGCTTTGGGATCCTGCTTCCACGCCGGCCCGTGATGGCCGAGTTTGGTCAGGGCTCCCGCTTTCTCGTAGATCGCCGTCAGTTTCAGTGCGAGTGCTTTCATTGACTCCTCACTGGAGCCACGAACGATCTGTTTGAACGAGATCGTATCGTCCTGTTGAGTGACGACACTCAGGGTAGTT
>CAYGGB010000013.1:0-9126 GCA_964349295.1 uncultured Candidatus Peribacteria bacterium
CGCCGGTGACGGGAGCGATCGCCAGCCCCCACGCCGCGGCGACACCGACAGCGAACACCTCTTTCTCTGGTTACTGAGCAACGCGGCCCGCGAAGGGTTCATGCTTTACCAGGGGCGAGACGGTGCGCAGGGCGAACGGATCGACGTCGATGCCCTTCTCCTTGAGCGCAGCACGGAATTGATCACGCGTGAGAGGAAAATCTTCAGTCACGACCAGCGAATACATCCAGAACACGTTCGTCGCGTACGGTTTTGTGACAGGCAGCTGGAGCCCTTTGATCTTCGAGAGCCGCTTCCCATATTCCGCCGCCATCCACTGTTTATGCCGCAAAAAATCCGTGATGGACTCGAGCTGACCGAGACCGACCGCAGCCGAAAGATTCGTCATGCGATAATTGAAGCCAATGTCTTCGTGCCAGAAACGCTTCTGAGGACTGTGAGAGAGGTCTTTCAGTGATCGAACTCTGACGGCAATATCGTCATCATTCGTCACAATCATTCCGCCTTCACCAGTCGTGATGATCTTGTTTCCGTAAAAGCTGAAGCAGCCGATATTGCCCATCGAGCCGCACTTCTTCTCCTTATAGAGCGCTCCATGAGCTTCTGCCGCATCTTCGATCACATGCAGGTGATGCTTCTTCGCAAGCGCAAGCAGCGGATCCATATCGACGCTGTGCCCGTAAATATGCACCGGCATGATCGCCTTCGTTTTCTTCGTGATCTTCGCTTCGATCAGACCGACGTTGATGTTGTACGTATCCGGCTCGGCATCCACAAACACCGGCGTCGCTCCGGTATAGAGAATCGCAAACACCGACGCAATCATCGTAAAATCCGGCACGATCACCTCGTCGCCTTTGCCGATGCCCAGACTCACGAGCGCGACATGCAGCGCAGCTGTTCCGCTGGTGACCGCGACCGCATGTTTGACGTCGAGATACTCTGCAAATGCCTTCTCAAACTTGCCGATGTACGGCCCGGCGGACGACACCCACCCCGTATCCAGTGCGTCCAGGACGTACTTTTTGGCGGCGGCGGTGATGACGGGTTCGTTGACGGGAACGTTCATACAAAGAGTGTAGGAGTGAGATGATTGAGGAGCTAGATCAACTAGGACGAACCATGCTCGTTTCTTCGTTACTTCGTCAAACCGGGGAAGAGTTGGACAAAGTAACGAACACACGAAGTTACGACTTCTCAGTCATTCTTCCGAAAAATCTTTCCTCCTGTATCCCCCTCATACGGCCCCTGCTTCACCTCCACCAGCCTCGTCGGCTCCATCATCGTTAATGCATGCCCTCCCCGGAAGAACAGCAGAAAATCCCCGGCCGCGATCTCCTGTTTATGAAGCGTGTTCCAGTCTTCATCAAAGACAGTGACGGACGCGCGCCCCTTTTCGACATACAGAAATTCCGCCGTCCGTGTGATCACGTCGTTGCGGGGAGGATGCTGGTGCGCTTTCACTTCGTATCCCTTCTCGCGCTCGAAGATACCCACTTGGAATTCGTCGGAATTCTTCGTGAAAAACTTCGCCTGATCCACGGCGGGGCGGCCGCAGACGAAGAGGGCGTAGGTGGCGCCATTGTGGATGACAGGAGTGACAGAACTCATGAAGAAACGGTACCAGAAACATCCTGAAGAATCCTCCCCATCCTCTTTTCCCACGAATGCTCTTTTGCGATGGCCTTCCCTTTCTCCGCCATCTTCTCCGCCTCTACAGGATGATCAAGAAGCCACTGTATCGCGAGCGCAAGTGAGTGCGGATCACCCGGCTTGCAGAACCGGACAACGGACGCATCAACCACATCGCGGATCGGCGGAAGATCGGCGCAGGCGACAGGACGGCCGGACGCGAGATATTCAAAGAGCTTGAGCGGAGAGGTATCGCGGAGGAAGTACGGGAGCTGCGATGCGGGAGCGGGATAGACGCAGACATCGAAAGCACTGATGATTTCAGGAACATCCGCGGGTGCGACCCGTCCGGTGAACCGGATATCGTCATCCGTCAGCCCGTTCACTTTGGCATGGACCTGATAATCGTGTTTCCAGGTATCCGGCCCTCCGGCGATCAGCCCGAAGATTTTCCTGCCGTCTTTTTTGATCTCCGCCAATGCCGATACGAATTCGGCAACGCCTTTCTCGATGGTGTTCTGCGTGACAAGCGATCCTGCGTATCCCGCGACCGGGACACCGGCGGGAATTTTCCACTCTTTCCGCGCGACGGATGCGGATGGCATTTTTGAAAACCGTTTGAGATCAACGCCATCAGCCTCTACGAGAATCCGGTGCGGTTCGACACCTCCTGCAATAAGCTCTTTCTTCTGTAGACTCGTCAGGCAGACGATCGTGCTGCACCGGTTACACATCCGGACAAAACGACGGCTGCACCGGGGGAGCGTATGCAATTCAAGAATCACCGGAATTCCTGTTCTGAGCAGCGGTGGAAGGACTGCGGGACTGCGGGCATAAAGGAGATCGAACCGGTGCCGTGCGAAATATTTCCGAAGCGCCCGCCGGTACGACCACATGCCGACGACAAACGCGAGTTTCCCGGGAATGAACCTGCTGGAGAGCGCATCGAATGATCCGGGATAGACGACCTCGAAGGACCGGATCAGTCCGTAATACTCATGGGCCTCTTTGGTGATCGCATTGCGGACTGTTGGCGCCAGGATCGTGACCCGGTGCCGGAGCGATCCCAGTGCATCGCAGACCTGCGCGACCTGATTGCCGTGTGCCTTTTCCGTAGGGAAACGGCCGTGGTGGACGTAGGCGATCTTCACAGACAGAGAGAATAACACGATCCCTGTATACTGGCTTGGTGTTGAAACGATTCCACCAATGGCTTCCGGAAACGGGACTTGCCGCACTCACGCTCTTCTTCACGTACCGCCAGTTGGGATTGTTTCCCGGTGCCTGGGTAGATGAAGGCCTGTTTATCATGACAGCGAAGATGGTCGCGGCGGGCGCGGGGTACGGCATTCCGCTCCTCGATCATGTCTGGTACTACCCGTACTTTCTGGCCGTCGGCCCCACGATCATTCTGCCGACTGCTCTTTCCATCAAAATCCTGGGGCTGTCGATCACTGCAGCGCGTATTCCGATGACGCTGTTTATCCTCGGAAGCGCTCTGACAACGTACATCTTTGCGCAGAAAGTCAGTGACCGGTCCGCCGCACGATGGGCCACGGCACTGTTGATCACCCTCTCGGCCTTTATCAACACCGGCAAACCGGTACTCGGCGAGATCCCCGCATTCTTTTTCCTGATTCTCGGCTGCTTTGTTCTGACACGGGAACGACATGACTGGAAAGGAGGACTCCTGAGCGGGATTTTCTTCGGTCTGTCGATACTAACCAAGCTGACATTCGGACTGATTCTGCCGGCGCTGATCCTGGCGTGGATTGCAGCTGCGGCACGCAGGCAATGGAAGGAGGTCTGGACGCTGACGATCTCGGGCATCACCGGATTCGCGGTCTATCTTCCCTGGAGAATTATTGAAGCGATGTACACACCCGCCGGCAGTCTGACCGAAGAGATCAACAAATCATTGTTTGGGACCGGAGATCTTCCCCTCCTCTACGTGCTGCGCGAGAACTTCGGGATCTTCGTGCGCCTGCCCTACCTGGCCTTCGGTGCGGTTCTTCTGCTGGGGACAGCGGGCCTCTGGTCACGATCAGTGACGATATCGCGTTCGCTCAGAATCATATTCACCGCCCTCATTGTTCTCTTCACCCTGTATTTCCTGAACAGTTACGGGTGGTACCGGCATCTGGTGCCCGCTCATCTTCTGCTATTGCCGTTCGTCCCCGCGGGAATCATCACCATTCTGGAAAAGATTCGCCGGACAGTTGCAACTGCATGGCTCCCCGCGCGAAGTGTCTACGGAGCAACCTTTTTGATTCTCGGCGTGATGGTACTCGCGCAGGGAATCTGGCAATGGCAATACAAGGGTTCAAGTTTCGGCACGGCGTCTGCCGAAACCGTGGATCTTCTGGAATCAGACTATCGCGATACGGATCTGCTGATCGAAGAAGCTGAACTCTTCGCGCAGCTGCCCGATAATCCCCGGTGGCTGTACCTGATCCGCTATGGAATTTCTCCGTCTATGCCCGAGCTATTCATGACACCGACACCGGAACAACGGTGTTTCCGCAGGGTGAAAAAACTCAGTGCGGAAGAATCGAACAAATTGGGCGATACCGTCGTTCGCGTGGGGAATTACCATATTCTGCCAGCCCCTGTAGACTGCCGCTGACATGTACCACCGCATCCGACCGCATCTGGGACAAATCATCCGCTATCTGATCAGTGGCGGCACGGCCGCGGCCCTGCAACTCGGCACCAACCAGATTCTCCTCTGGTGGGGTGTCTGGTTTTTCACGGCAGCCAAGATCAGCGGCGGCGTGGGGCTTGTAAGCGCGTTTCTTGGGCATAAGTTCTTCGCGTTCAAGAAAAAACAGGAGACGTCGAGACAGGTCGTCCGGTACGTGATTCTTCAGGCGTGTAATTACTTCATCCAGCTGGGAATCGTGTACAGCTTTGTCGTCTACGGAAACGTGCATCCGACCATCGCCAACGTCCTCGCCATTGGCATCACGGTGATGTGGAATTTTTTCATCTATAAGCTCTTTGTTTACGCATGAGCAAACTGCCCGTCAGCGTTCATATCCTCACCTGGAACTCCGCCCAAACGCTGGAGCGGGCGATGGCCAGCGTTGAGGGCTGCGCCGAAATTCTCGTGATCGACGGCGGCAGCCAGGACGACACAATCATGATTGCGGAACGGTGCGGCGCCCGCGTGATTCCCCAGCGGTTCCCCGGTGCGCAGGGCAAACCGCTCATGGATTTTTCCGCCGCCCGCAACACAGGTCTTGAGCACGCGACGCAACCGTGGATTCTGACACTCGACAGCGACGAAGTGATGTCCCCGGACGCAATGAAAGAAATCTCCACCATCGTCACCAAACCCCAATCCCAACCCGAACCCGAACCCGAGCCCGTTCCCGAGCCCGGAGCGTACTTCGTTCCCCGCCGCTACGTCACACCCGACGGCACCGTCATCACGCTCGCCTCCACATATCCGAATGAGCGCATCTATTTCTTCAGAAAAGACGCCGCGGAACGGTGGGAGAAACCCGTTCATGAACGCATTGCGCTCAAGCCGGGAACGACCGTCAGACGACTGAAGGACGGAAGTCTCGCGCCGCTTGCGCCGCTCAGCGTTTTTCGCAGCAAGCTGAGCCAGTATCTGCGCATCGAATGCGAACAGTCTCGCGGAAAAGGATGGCTCGCATGGTTCAGACGCGTGGTACATACGCTGCGCGGCCGCATTGTCTCGCTGATACGTCTCCTGTGGATCTGGCTGCTACCGCACCGGGGCAATCGTTTGCCGCTCCGGTACGAAATGGCAAGGTTCTGGTATGGGTGGAAGCTTGTGGTGATGACATGTCCCCTTATGCAATAGGGTTCAGGATTCAAAAATCAGGATTCAGGTTCCTGCGCCCTGATCTTTGAATCCTGAGTCCTCTCCGATAGGCTCATCGTATGAAGAAACTCATCGACCGCTACTACAAACATCTCCGCCCCTACCGCTTTCTCTGGGCGTGGGCGAAAGACTCTGCAACTAAGTCACGTTGCAACGCGCGCGCGGCTGCGTGGAAGACAAAGGGTTTCCACGGAGCGAAACTGGACGTGTGCGGCGGCAGAAATCCATTCAGGCCGGGAGAATTCCTGAATGTCGATGTGGTGGATATGCCGCAAGTCGATCTCGTGTTCGATATCACGAAAAAATTCCCGATGGAGGACGGTGTCATCGCCGAAATCATATCCGTTGCGACTCTCGAGCATCTGCGAAAGCCGTATGTGCATCACGTGCTGAAAGAATTCTTCCGCGTGATGGCATCGGGCGCGAAACTGCGTGTCTCGACGCCGGACATTGAAGCGATCGCGCGGGGAGTGCTTGCAGGAGAGGACGTCAACACACTGAACCAGCAGCTCTTCGGAAAATTCAAAGGCGACCAGACCGAGGATTACGACCTGCACCGGTGGATGTACACGGCGGACCAGATGATCAATGTGCTCGCAGAGATCGGATTCGCGGACGCGAAGAGAATCCCGATGGATATCGGGATGCATGATGAGAAATACACGTATCTTGTCAGCGCGGTGAAGCCCCGGTGACCTCCCACAACGACCACCCGCTCCCGCTCGCAGCTTTCGTGAGAGGGATGTTCAGGCGTTTCAGATCCCAACGGAGCTGATATTTCTCGTTCCAGAGGACATACTGCACATGGAATGTCCGGAGAACATCTCCGGGATCGCCGTCCGCTGCAGCACATGCCGCATCGACCATTGCGATTTCGCGGTCACGAACGGAAGGGTCATCTTTAAAGGCACTCACGGCATCGGGATACACCGGACTGCCCTCGTGGAGATGACGGTCCCCGGCCGCGAGCGGCAGGAGCGTGGCACAATACCGCCTGGCGATTTCCTCGCTCTGCATCAGCACGTTCTTGAGATACAGCGAATACACGATGTCGTGCTTAGTGGATCCCGCGATGAATGACGAGGTTTCGGGATCCGAAAGGATGGTTGCACGGGGAAGGGCATCGAGCACCGGTAGAAGCGTGGAAAAATGCTGCTCCTGGAAGCGGTCACGGACGGTAAACTGCCTCAGAACATGCCGGCCGTCATACGCGACGGCTGCCAGGTAGACGCATGCCGCAAGTGCGGAGAGCAGAAGCACGCGGGAGCGGATGGAATGCCAGAGCAACACGGCGATGATCGCGGACAGAACGAGTGTCAGAAGATAATGCGAGACAAAATTGAAGACGAGTCCGTGCAGGAGATGCTGATGGATCACAATGAAAGCCGCGAAGACTGTCACGACGGCATACCGGTACTGTCGCATTTTTTCAGGGTGTTTCCAGACCGTGATTCCCGTCCCCAGCGCCATGACCGCGAACAGAATGCTGTACGGCCACGATTCCGGCAGGTGCGAGGGATGCATTCCGCTGCGGAAGACCGCCTCCTGCGAGAGTGGATCACGCATGATGCCGAGAAGCTGCAAGAGGAAGGGAACAGCGGCGATGGCGCCAAACGCAGCACAGAGGATAAGACGGACAGCCTGAGCGGATTGTCTGCGGGTTCGCATCCACTCAATGCATTCCCAGAGAATCAGCAGCCCCACCCACAGCCATCCAAAGCTCCAGGTCCAGAAATAATCACCAAACAGCAGCCCGAGAAACACGGCGCCGGGAATCACCCACCGGACCGACCGCTCTCGTCCCGCAATCACAAGGTTCAGCGCAGTCAGGAGCAGGAGCAGACTGAGCGCCTGATGAACCGGCCGATTGAGGTTGTAGAGTTCGATGACGCAGAAAAGCAGCGTGGCAGACAGTGACGATGCGCGCGAAAATCCCGATTGCCGCAGGAACCAGAGAATCGAGAGGAACAGAAAGAAGACCGTCACCGAATCCACAATCTGAAGAACTGTTGCCGCGCGCCAGCCCGTGGGTGCAAATACCGTCCCCATCAGACGCTCGAGGATCGCAGGCTGGGAACCCCGCAGCGCCGGGTCACCAATGAACGCCTCCGACGACTGTTCCGGCCGTCCCGAAAGCGCCTCCTCCACACGCGCCAGATACACCTCCTCATCCGAATTCAGCGCGACAGCAATCCCCTGCGAACGCGGATCGCGCAGATGCAGGAATTGCGGAATCTGGATGATGACGGCAAAAGCGCAGGCGCACGCAAGTACCGCAAGAAACCATGACCTGGAAATGTGCCGCATGAAACGATTATAGACGCACATGTGCCACAAGCCATTCCCGCAATGGAGCCACGATCATTTCCGCCGTGAATTGTTTTTGGGAAAGCGCGAGCCCCCCTGCTGCAATCGCTGACCGGAGCGCCGCATCTTTTTTGAGCAAAAGAATCTTCTCCACCAGTTCCCCCGCATCTCCGAGTGCCGAGAGCAGCACGTCCCCGCCATCGCGAAAAACTCTCCGGGCGGCTGTGGTGCGACCGGTGATGAGCGGCTTGCCGCAGGCGATGACTTCGTAGGCTTTGTTGGGAATCACGCGATCGGCTTTTGCAGACGTGCCGAAGATGCCCAAGCAGACATCTGCCTCGTGGATGAAATGAGGAATCTGTTCAATCGGAACCGACGGGTGAAACAGGATGTTTGTAAGCCCCCACTCCGTGACAACAGGACGAAGAGCTTGTTCCATCTGCGATCCGATGAGCGTGAACGTCACATTTTCCCTAAGTTTCTGCAGTTCCCGCGCTGCGGTAAGGATGATGTCGGCACCCTGGAGAGGAATGTAGGTGGCGTGGAATTCGATGCGGAACGGCTGAGGTTGGGGTTTGGTTTCGGGTTTGGGTTGGGGTTGGGGTTGAAAAAGATCGGAACGGCAGCCAACGGGAAGGACGAGGATTTTTTTGGGGTTCACACCGTATTTTTTGATGAAATAGTTCTTGTCTTCCTCAGTATCAATCAGGACAACATCAGCAAGATGACATGCGAGCCAGTCCGTGAACCAGAGGAGCCAGGCTTTTGGTGAAAATCGCGAGACGCGCCTGCGGTCATATACTTCGGTTTCGTGAAGTGAGAGGAAGACATCGAAGATGACGGGGATTTTTGAGCGCTTGCCCAAATACCAAGCGAGCGGCATCAGGTAATGACCGAGAAAAACGACGTAGATCGCAGCTGCATTCTCGCGGCACTCCTTCCATCGCCGCCGCAGATCACGGTATTTGCCTGTGAACCCCGGAACATCTGTCCGGCACAGCGCAACCTCGTATCCGGCCTCGGCAAGCCCCTTCCGGATCATCCACGAACGGGAACCCTCAAGATCAAAATTGCCGAAGGCGACGACCGTAGAATTTTGCATAAAGGTACCTTCCAAGTTCAAAGATAGTTAAGGAAAAGAGTACTAGAATACCAGAGTATCAGGAACTCCTGACGAATCGGGATGAACTCAAACAGCCTGCGCAAAAGTCCCTAATCTCTAGTCCCTAATCCCTATGGCCGCTCCTCACCTCCTTCTGCAAAAGCTCTTCAAGCGCTTCAGCGTCGAAACAGCGTTCAGAACAGCACTGCCGACCGCACGGTATTACCTC
>CAYGGB010000013.1:9136-10805 GCA_964349295.1 uncultured Candidatus Peribacteria bacterium
CACCATGAACATCCTGCCGCCGATGATGACGGTCTGGCATCACTGCGTGCGGAAATATCTGGGTGACCGGGTGGATACCGTGATCTTCGACTGCTCAGGGGAACTCAATCCGGAAGAATTCCCCGGGGCGCGTGTGCAGAAATTCCTGAATTTCTATGCCTCAACAAAAAGTCAGGAATTTCTCGACTATATCGCCCAAAACCGGAAAATTGCCTGGATCTGTGACGACGATATGTTCCCCATCAGCGGCGGCTGTGTCGATCTGATCGAACGCGAATTCTCCGTACCAAATACTGCAAGCCTGAGTTTTCGTCCCCGCACCTGGTGGCATTTTGAGATCAACGGAAAATCGTACCCGCCGAGCAGCAGCTACTGCATCGCGCTCAACCGCGACATCGTCTGCAACCGCGAACATCTCACCCTCGGACCCGCAAACGGCAACAATCATCCGGCAGACGGGGGCAAGCCGCCAAAACGGTACGACACGTTCGACAAGGCCAATGAAATTCTGCTCACGAAAGGCTACCGGTGCGCGATTGTTCCAAAGGAGGAAGAGGACAACTACGTGACCGGATTCAGCGGCATGAGTGGAACTGTGATGCTTCTCCGGCACTTCAAAACCCCGGAGCAGACCGCAGATTTCTTTATGAGCCAGCCGCTGCACCTCTGGAAAGGCAATGTTCTCTTCGGCACGTTCTCGTCGCTGCTCGCGATCCAGTGCATTCAGGAGTCCTATACCAGACTAAAAGGTCGACCGTATCCTCTTCGCTCACTGCCCTCGAAGAAAATTCTCGATGATATCCGCCGCCAGCGCGAGCCCCACCTGGGTGCACGGGGATCGTTCGGCTGGATTGATGAGGCGGGAGAGAAGCTGAAAAAAGCTTTGTAAGGCACCGCAAAATGTCCCGAAGATCTTAACCTTCTCCCGTCTTTTTCAGCGAATCCCGAACCGAAGCAACGGCAGTATGAATGCCTTTTTGAGCATAGAACTCCTGTAATTCAATTTCTACTTTTGCAAGTTCGCCCTCGGATTGTGCATCACGTATTTCTTTGAATATACGCAGGCGGTCGGGCGCCATCCTCTGGCGAAGATTATAAATTTTTCCATGATGTTCGGCACGAAAAGATACAGCATCGCCCTCAATTCCGATGGCAAAAGGAATCGGATCCGCCGCGATAAGGACGTCTGCATTCCTGCTCGCCTGTAATCCATTGCGCTGATGCTTCAGGAGTTCAAACAACAGATCATCCTGCAGGTCTGCACCCGGTGTGTTCAGGTTTTCGAGGAAGTGTTCAGGATCGGGCTGCCCGGAGGTGCCGTCGATATGATCGCGGTAAATACGTCCCCAAATGCGCTGCTCAAAAGGCCGTGTGACGCAGATAGAGAGATCACTTTTCATATGGAGTACCTCTTCTCTTGCTCCTCCTCCACCAACAATCAAAACATCCTGTTTTTGATCGATGACCTCGTCTTTTTTGGTCATCATATTAAAACTGGTAAACGCTTCACTATTCCGTATAGCTTCCACATGCTCAAAGAATTCTTTATTTTTGAATCTGTCATTATTATATAAATCTGTTTCGAGATAGACGGTCTTTATGCTCTCTCTTTTCTGCAAGTGAATTTTTAACAAATCCGATAACCAGGATTTTCCCGCGCCTGTCGGTC
>CAYGGB010000014.1:0-10540 GCA_964349295.1 uncultured Candidatus Peribacteria bacterium
GAAGATACGTGTGCCTGTCATAGAACCTTCCTCCAATGGTGCGCCGAAACCACCTGCCAAAACCCCGGCGGATTTGGCAGCCGGGAAAAATGGTGTAGCATCTGCCCCTTCTGAAAAATCTTCTATGGCAATGCACAATCACGCATGGCTCCGGAATCAGGCTACAAAGCCCCAGTCCATCGATGCCGAGGTCCGGGACATCGGCAAGGCAGCCTATGTGGATAATCTCACGACGAAACTGGCGGTAGAGATACTGCTCGATCCTTCCAGGGGTGTTCAGATATTTTCCGGTGATGCTCCGCGTATCCAGAGGGAGCTGGAAAAAATTGAGGAAAAATTGCGACAGTCTTTCCCCGGTTTGTTTGCAGTTGCATCGCCGGCACCGAAAAATAATCCGGTGACTCCGCCCGCATCGCCGAAATCTCCGTCGCAGGATTCTTCTTCCGCAAAGAGATTGGACCTTCCGTCCGTCCCCGCTTTGGATTCTCTCTCATGGCAGGAATGGACACCGCCGATGATAAAAATGTTTGCAGCAAAGATCTACGCAACGCGGATCATTCCGTCCGTCCAGAAACGTGCCGAAGCGGAAGCTGCCCTCTGGAAAAAATGTAATATCCCCAATCGCGTTGTTCTCGAGCTTCTGCTGGCAAAAGCCAAACTGTCGTCCAGAGTGCCCGTTGCGGCCGTACCGCCACCCGCAACAGATGCGATTGTCGTACAGCCCTCCGTCGCGCCCGGTCCGGTTCCCGTCACGGCACCACTCCCCGATACGAATGGAATTCTGGCCACGAAAGTGACTCCACCCGTTTTGCCGCCGCAGTCGCCTGTCACGCCAGCATCACCTGCTCCCGCTTCATCCAAAATTCCGCCTGTTGCAGTTCCGTCCGTTGTTCCGGTCAAGGTGCCTGCCACCACCCGCGTGTTTCCTGAGATTACCCGTCCGCCTGCCCCCGCGAAGCCGGTCGTGAAACATCATGTTCAGCTGCCGCCTGCAGAACGGCATCCCGTTTTCCGTCGCCGGGGTCCGGACCGTCATTTTGCAACTCCAAGTCCGCAACCTCAACAGCCGACGATGCCTTCGGTAACTCCTGCAGAGACTGCATTGCCGCCTCCCGCATCCGCTCTGGTTCCGTCGCCCGTCCAGCCCTCAGCGGTACGTGCCGATAATCCGGAATTAGAAGTGATGACTGCGCGGCCGGAAATGGTCGCCGGATTGCAGCGTTCGGTGAATCTCCTTTTGGGAAAGGATATGGATCAATGGCAAACGCTTCGGCAGGCGGTATGCGATGCGTTTGCAGGGATGACATGGAGGATAGCTGTAGAAGTGGGTGATAGTGGAATCACCGGCTGCTCAAAGAAATTCCTCAAGGGGAAATCGATTGGTCTGCTTATCAGGTTCACGCAAACGTACGAAGGAACCAAAGAGGAATTCCGCGATACAGCGTCCGCATTCATCCGGGAGCAGCTTCTGAAACTGAGACAACAGGAATAGATCGCGACCGGAAGCCCGGACAGGTCCCCCTACTCCTTTGCCGTACGCTTCCCTGCGGCGAATTTTTTTGCAGCCGCGTCGAAAATCATGTTTTTCATGTGCTCGATGAATTTTCCCTTGTTTGGATCAAACGTCAGATGCTCCGTCCGCAGTGCGACAAAGCAGGCATCCTTGATTTCCTGCGGCAGTCCGGACCAGTTTTCGATACTGCTTCGGAAAAACCGGCCAGGTTTTTCCTTTCTGAAAACCATATCGCGCAGCTCGTCGAGCGCTCTGTCCGCATTCCCGATCGGCTCAATAAGTTTCTTCAGCAGGCGGACATTCTCCGGTGACACCAGTGCATGCAGGGTTTTCAGTTTTGCATTTATTGCACTGGAATGCGGTTTGTCTTTTCCTTTCAGCACCTGCAGACCCAAGGGGATATCGAGCAGGAATTCCTCAAAGGTTTTCAGGAGTTCCCAGTCATGTTTCGCTTCCGCATATTTTTTATCCTGAGATGTATGTTTGTACATGTCCATCTTCACGATGCGATACGATCGCATCAATGCGCAGAGTTCCTTCACAAATTCAGCGCGAAGGGCTTCTGGTTCTTCCTGCTTGTCTTCTTTTATTTTTTCATCCCCGATGGTGCTGATGTAGTGCAGGATATCCTGCAGTGCCGGGTCATTTTCGATGAGACCGGCGAGTTGTCCGCGGCCCTTGTCGGCATCCAGCCCCTGAAATGCCCGATCATAAAATTCTTTCTCCGTAAACATTCCCGGCTCATCTTTTTGGGCGCGTACTGGTGCGATCCACAGATCTTTTTTCAGGAGCGTTGCAGCAGGTGCGTCTTTTTGTTTTGGGGGACGTCCAACCACGCGAATGGGCATATCCTCATCATCCTCTGAATCCCCGTCTTCATCATCTTCTTTCATGAATCCCAAAAGATAGTCGATGGACGGAGCATCTCCATCTTTGTCTTTGTTCAATATAAAATGTTCTCTACCAAACTCCTCCTCCTCAAACAGATCATCCTTTGGTTTTGGTTTCCGTCCTCCTCTCGCCAACTTCTTTTGTTCATCCGGCTCATCGTTACTTTTTGGGCTTCCATTGTATTTCCTGGAAGATGTTGGAGATTTTGGTTTTGTGGCGGCCGGGGATGAGGTGGTTTCGGGTGCAGACGAGGCTGCCGGTGGTGCGGCGGGAGTTGCTATGACCGGCGATGGAGCGACTGGTACCGGCGCGTCCGTGATTGGTGCCCTTGAAGACAATTTCGCTTTTGCCAGCAGGAGTTCGAGAACAATACGATTGGGGATTTTGCATTTTTCCAGCAGAGCAGCTTCTGCTTCAGCACGTTTTTGGACAGACGGTATGATCCGCGTCGCGTAGACCTTTGCTGCAAACATTTTTATCATCGGCGGTGTCCATTCTGAGCAGGGGAGAGAATCCAGCGCTGGTACAGGAGACTGCATGACGGGGCCCAGTTCTGCGCGCGTCTCCCCACCGATCCGGGCAGTGTTGTTTTCGATCAGCTTCCCTTCCGCTGATTGCCGGATTGCCGTCCCATCCAGGATGGTTGTCTTGCCGTTGAGTGCATCAGGAGTCAGTTTCATGAAGGGGCCCATTGTATGTTCTGCGGCGGATGTTGCAATACAGTTTACGGCATACAAAAAAGGCACCCGGGTGTGAACCGGGGCCTTTCTGCTCTTTCGGCTTTTAAGACAGGTACTTCGCGAGGAAATCCTTCTCTGTCATGGCTACTTCCTGACGGAGAATGACCATGCCGTTCTGACGGACGGCCACAACCTCTTCGACGTCGCTGAAGAGTTTCTGCCGTTCCTCGGGCGTGAGATCGAGACGAAGCCGGCTTTTTGACGGGGGTGCGGCTGGTGCCGCGGTTTGCGGTGGTTTTTCCCGCGGTTTGCGTCCGGGCTTTCGCTTGGGCTCTGCGGGTTCGGGCGCGGGCACTGCTGCCCGTGGCTCGCGTTTCTTGCGTGCCTTCTTTTCGGGTCGGGCATACTTGCCCCTACCTTTCTCCCGATCCTCGTCGTCGGTGTACTCGACGAGGATGTCGAGCGGATCCTCCACCAATCCTTTGGTGACGAGGATGTCTACGATGCTTTCGGGGAGCAGAACTTCCTTCCGGGTGACCATGGTGAGCAGTTCTTTCATGGCTTCCCGTGATTCAAAGTCGTCGCAGACATGCTGAACGAGTTGGTCAAGCTCCTTGAGCGAAAGGGTGACCATCAGCTCGAGAAGCCTGTCGCAGCGGACGGAGATGAGTTCGTGCTCGGACATTTTTTCCGGTGCGGCCGGTTGGCCGTTTTCGCTGGGAACGAAACTTGGGGGCGGATTCATGAGTTCGTCCACCGTCACTTGGAGGACAGGAGCCAACAGCTCAGCGGTTTCCTGAGTGAGCCGATTCCTGTTGTTCAGGGCCATGGTGTTGTAGATACGTCCCTCCAGAGCTGATTTGCTCATGCCATCGGGACGTTGCACCTCCTTGGCCACTTTGGCCACGGATCCCTTTTCCTTGATCAAATGGCGGAAATACTGTTTCGCCCGCAGTTCGTTGCCTTCGAGCATGTTCATGTTCTGTCTCCGTTGTAGAAGTTGTGATTCGTCACTCAACACAAGTGGCGACGCGCATTTCCGGCATCAGAAACGCGGTTCGCCACTCGCGGGAGTGTGTACCTGCCGAAATGCCAAAGAGCATGCCGGAATCACGGGTGACTCCGGACGGTCCTTTTTATAGGAAAACGGCATAATGTCAATTATTCTGTACAAAAACGCCATTGCCCTGATTGTTTCCGGGGCAAGGCGATCAGTACTTCACTTTTACGGTTTCAATGGCTTTCTGGTGCAGCTCCAGACTGTCTGTTATCGCCGCGGTTTTCATTGGGACATATGGCACGGGATCATTCCTGTCCCAGCCGGCTGTCACCAGAATGAATGTTGCCGCGATGGCGGTCATTCCGAGTCCGGACAGCATCCGCATTTTCCCGTCCCATCGTTTCCACGCGATGCAGAGTAATCCGAATCCGATCATGCTCACGGCGAACAACGGAAGTCCGTAACGCTGTTCGATTGCGAGCGGCAGGATTGTTGCTGTATGAAGAGGGAAGTAACCGAAGCGAAGAATGTCTTTTGTGGTGAGTCGTCCTGTCGCGAGGCGGAACAGCAGGAATGTGAGGAGCGAGAGGAAGCCGAGCAGCGCCGGGACCATCATGACGCGCAGGATCCATCTCATGATCGGAGGCGTCACGTATGTCGCATGCGGATTCAGATGACTCTGATCGAACAGGCCGAAAAGTTTTTCGACACCGAGCCATGGCATTTTCCACCAGTGCGTTTGTGCGCAGCGGATCAGATCACGACCGGAAGTTTCCATCGTGATATCGCATGCCGGTTGCAGCGAACGGAAGAAGGAATCAGGGATTGTCAGAATCATGCCGCCGCTGGCGGGCTGGATCACGGTGTAGGTTCGTGCCCCGGCGAATCCTTCATGAAGGAGGATGACTGCATTGCGTTGCGCAACTGCTCCGGGCGTCACGCATGGCCGTCCATCCTGGATCGTGCAGGCGATCACACGGGGCAGGAATCCAACGGCGAGTCCCGCGCACAGGATGCAGAGCGGGAGGAGTGCATGGTTGATCCCGCGGAAATATCTGAGCACATGCATTACGATCAGGATTCCAAAGAACATGCCGACCGCGGGCACATGGGACGAGCGGGTCCAGAGGAGATATGCCCACACGAGTCCCACGGGGAATGCCCACGGGAGTTTTTTGTTCCGGACGACATGAATGGTTCCTGCCAGCGCCAGGAGCAGGACACTCGTCGCGAGGGAATCCGACAGCGGCTGGGCCGCAAGCGCGGTCATTGCCGGCAGCGCGAGGATGATCATCACGATCGACCCGGAAATCATCACTCCTGCCCGGCGCAGTATCGTCACGAACACAAGTGAACTCACTATGTGCAGCAGAAGCGCGATGAAGAGCGAGAGAGGAATCCACGCAACGCCCCCTCCTGTCACATTGCTCATCATGATGGAGGACGCGAGGTACACCGGATACCCCGGGAGCTGGACGGCGGTGCTGGAAAAGAGCGTGCGGAGAATTTTCAGAACGCGGGAATCATTGGCAGAGGATGATTGCGTCGTTGGCGTTTCCGTCTTGATACCCGCAGAAACATCCTGAGAGGGCTGATCGATTTTCAGTGCAGGAATCGCCTGCGTATCATTTTTGGGATGCACGATCATGCGGGCCTGTGTCATGTACGTCTGCGAATCGCAGCAGGTGATGCCGCGGAAGAGTGGGGGCAATGTCATCTGATATCCCCACCAGGCAATTGCCAGAAAGATTCCGGTCAGGATCCACAGGAGATCGGCCTTTGTTGTCATGCTGAGCCTGCGAAGCATGGGTGGATTCATGTGGATGAGTTTGTAGGACAGGACCAGATCGAGTATTCGCCGATTGTTTTCACGTTCGTGCACAACTTTTTCGCCGCGTCGGGCAGCGTCTGGTCTTTCTCTGTGATCACAAAGGAAATGTGATATTTCTTCATCATCGCTGTGACGTCGATCTTCGCCTCATCCACAAGCGGCAGCAGTTCCTGGTGGCGGATCAGCGTCCGCGCATCAAGCGTACACGGATCACCAGTCCGGAAAATCGTTCGTTTGATGCGGCAGAATGCACGGCGCTTTGCCGACGAGAGTCCCGCATAGCCGCCGAAGACGGGCGTATACGTTGTATCCTTCAGGACAGACGACGGAATCAGATTCACCTGCAGTGCGTATCGTTCGGCGAGTTCAGTATCGGTCATCTGCTGGTTCCAGCCGTATTCGTTGAAGAGAACATAGTGAAGAGTTTCGTACGGAATGCGTTCGTTCAGCGCATTTGGTCCAGCGATTGCCAGTGATCCACTCTGGTTGCGCAGCCATGCAAGAGCCGCCGGCGCATCGCTCTGTTCGTACAGCTGCGCTTCGGTCCGGATCCGGACAGCAAACGATCCGAGGTCATTCCAGAACAGGAGCATGCTGATGCCCGCCGCTGCGATCATCACCATGCGCCGGATCCGGACATTCCTGATGAGATGAATAAAGAGTGTGGTGATCCCGAGGATCATCACCATCCGGATGAGAACAGTGTAGTACGCAACAAAAAGCGCGTCACGCCCGTGGATGACGGACTGGTTGAGCGCAAAGAGTGCGGCGAGGATCAGGCAGAAGCAGAGGTACAGACGTCCCGAAGGCCAGGATTTTTTCTTCCAGCGGAGAAAGAGAAACACCGCTGCGGCAACGAGCAGGATCATCTGCGTTCCGGGTGCTGCCGGGAGATGTGTGTGGATGGTACCCGCGCGGGCCAGAGTGTCTGTTGCTGCTTCCGGCGAAGATTTCAACAGGAAGCGGGGGATAAGGAAGACGAGAATTCCTGCGGAATACAGGAGGCCGCCCTGCAGGGTTTTCTTCCACAACCGGTGCCGGAGCAATCCCATCAGCAGCAGGGTTCCGTCGGCGACGATAAAGAACGAGGCATAGAGAGGATGAAGCCAGAACAGTATTCCTGCGGTGATTCCACGGAGAAGGAGTCCCATCACGCTTTCTGCCGGCAACAGGAACGCAATCATCAGCCATGCCGCCGATCCCACAAAGGGGAGTTGGGGATTGCTCGACCGCAGCCAGTACACGCCGATATCGCTCATCATCACCAGTGCTGTTGCGGCGGGAATCACGAATGATCCGGCGAAGAACGAGAGCAGACCGAATGTCAGAAAGAACGTCGCGAGGAACGGGAAGAGTATGTCCCCCAGAAGCAGCGTCTCCATCAGCGGCAGCCCAAACCAGCGCATCGGCAGTCCCTCGATCACCGGCGCAAGACTCATGGCGACGGCATCCCCGCGGTGTTCCAGATATGACGAATGCCCGAGAAGGGGGTTGCCCTGGCCCGTCTTTGCAATAATCGAAAAATACAGCCGCTCGTCGATCACATGATCATTCAGTTCCGATACGGTCAGCTGTCCCGCCTGCCATTCAAGAATATTCCGCGCATTGAGCGCAGCAGTGAACACGGCGGCAACCGCGCAGGCGAACAGGAAGCGGCGTATCATGGAGGGGATGAAGAATCTCCGGATCATTCTGGCCCCAAGAAGCCGCGCCATCAAACGTATCGCGCTGCTCCTCGCCGAAATCCCCGTAGCAGCAGCTTTGCTGTATGCGGGATATCAGATCGTCATCAAATCCGTTCTGTATCTTGCGGGAATGCGGGGCTTGGATGCCACGCTCTACTTTACCGTGGGCAATACACTCAGGAACGGATTTTCGCTCTATCGTGATGTGTTCGATCCCAAACCTCCCGGTATTTTTCTGCTCAGTTCTGTATCGTTCTCGCTCTTTGGCGACGGGACGCTCGCGTACATTCTGAATGTGATCGTTCTGCTGGCGATCCCCGTGTTGTTTCTGTGGTGGGGATATGTGTATTGTCGTCGCTTGCAGGTCGAAGACCTGCGTTGGGGATCACGTGGCGTTGTGGTTCTACAATTTTCATTGATGATCGGTCTGGCGCTTGCGCTGTATCATGCGACTATCGGCGGCGAGGTGCAGACGGAGTTTTACGGAGCCTTCTCCGGCCTGATCTATCTTGCAGCCGTGGATGTCGGCAGGCGAAAGCGTGGCATCATGCCTGTTGTCATCGCATCTGCCGGCTTTGCGGTTGCGCTTCTCTTTAAAGAGCCGTTCCTGATCACGCTCTTTGTTGCGGCACTTCTCCTCCTTAGAACATTTCGCGAATGGGTGCGGTTGTTTTTTGTTCCTCTGATCACGGCGGGTGTGGCATATATCCTGGTTCTTGCATCCCTCGGTGCGCTCGGCAATTACTTTACCGTCTACCTCCGCGCGATGCTGGGCAATTACATCCTTGCGGGCGGTCCGGTCTGGGCGAGAGGTCTTGTCGCGTGGGAACGCATGTACATCAACGTTCATGATTTCACGCCGTGGTTTCCTGCGCTGCTTCTGGTGCTCTTTCTCCTCTCGCTTCCGCGGGTGACCGGCAGGCGCGGAGGATTTCTGGGGATCACGATCACTGCCGCCTGCATCAGTCTTATTGCTGTCGTCCGGTCATTTTTCCCTCTTGAGTTCCCGTGGCATATGGAGACCACAAAAGCGTTATTTCTTCTCGCGGTTTCCACTGGTGCGGTTCTTGCATCGTTGCGGCACGCGAATGTTCTTCATTTCATCCGCCGGGTCTGGCGGCACGTGCTTGCGTTGTATCTGACACTCACGGCCATCGGCCTCGGCAGCGGATTCCACGGGCAGTACTTCGCGCTGGCGCTCCCGGTGTACGCGGCACTGTTTCTTCTCGTTGTTCGGAAATACGCAGCATGTCATCCTGAGCCCTTCGTCTCTCAGGATAAACTCCGCGAAGAAAACATGCGGCAGGCACATACTTCAGTTGCCCCGGTACTCCTGAGCGTCACCGCACTTGCATCCTGCATTCTTCTCACGTCGCATCCGTTTGTTCCCGCCCCCGGAGCACTTGCAGAAAAGCTGACGGAAATCCGGCACGAAGACAGCCAAAGCCGCGCAGCCGCTTTCGCTCTCGATGCCATTCTCAACGCCTGCGACATCGACAGGTATTTCTTTCTGGAAGGTGCGCTTCAGCCCTACGCCGCGCACGCTCCGCTGAATCTGTATCTCTTCACGCGCATCGAGCACATCACGCGGTATCACCCGCTGTTTTTTGACGAAACGTTCCGCCGCTTGGGGCAGGCGCAGGTGATCATTGAGGCCAGACCCTATGTATCGGCTGCACGGAAGGGGAATCTGGAAGAAGAATGCGTCGGGAACGGTGTCCGGACATTTGTGAACGAGAAATTCACGGCAGCGCCGTGGGCGTGTGCAAAAGATCTTCCGGTGCCGGAGGGGTACAGCGTTCTCTTTAGGAACAATCCGGATGACCAGGCGGAGCCGGATGTTCTCCAATGCAGGACCCTGTGATGTATCACTGTTGTCCAAAAAATATCTTTCGCATGCCGTAACTCACTGGTGCAATGAGGGAGATGGCTATGGCTTTCGCTGCCAGATAGGGAACACCCGCGGTCCAGAAAATTACCGACATGACGACACTCAGAACGGCGATGACTGCATAGAGGATAAAGTATCTGCCGAAGGGCATATCGGCGTGTCCGCCCCAGCGGCGGCGCTGGAGAATGAGCATGACGATCATTGCGAGGAGACTGGAGAGGATGAATGCGGCGAGAGGACGAAAGCCAATGAGCGAGACAAAGATCCAGAGCGTCAGAAGATCAATGCCCGCGCCCAGGATTCCGCGAAGCAGAAACGGCCCGACGCGTGTCAGTAGCCTCGACTGCTCCGGCCACCGGATCCGCAGGACCGAGAAGAACGCTTCGTTGATTTCGTGGAAACCCAGATTGGAGGCGCCCCGTCTGCGGTTCACAAACAGTGTCGGAACCTCGGTGAACTGCATGCCGGCTTTGTGGATCTGCCAGGCGAATTCAGAGAGGACCACGTAGCCGGTCGCCTGGATTCTGCCGAAATCGATCGCGGCGAGTGCGCGCCGCGTGTAGGCACGGAAGCCGTTCGTGTAATCGTTGATGGGGATCTTGAGGATGAAGCGTGCGTACCTGTTTGCCCATTTGCTGAAGAATGTGCGTTTGGGTCCCCATTCGCGGATTTCGGCGCCCGGAACGTACCGCGAGCCGATCACGCAGTCGCACCGGTAGCCGAGCAAGTCGCGCAGTAGTTTTACCTCCTCCGGCCGGTGCGAAAAATCGGCATCCATCTCCATCACAACGTCGTACCCCTCCCGCATTGCCATCTGACAGCCCTCCATCACCGCCGATCCGCGTCCGCCTTTGCCCTGGCGCACGAGTAATTTCAATTTCTCCCCGTGTCGTGCCTGTGCCTCTCGCACCACCTCCGCCGTTCCATCCGGGGACGAGTCATCGACCACCAAAACATCGATGTCGTTGTACAACTCAAACAACCGGTCGATCAACTGCACGATATTCGATCGCTCGTTGAACGACGGAATGATGATGAGGGTCTTGTTG
>CAYGGB010000015.1:0-10458 GCA_964349295.1 uncultured Candidatus Peribacteria bacterium
GGCGACAGCTGGAAAGTGACGTATTCACTGCATCAAATGCCCTTGAAATCGGCCGTCCGCGGAATGCTGACGGTGACAGATCAGATGGTGCAGCAGAATCTGCCGTAAGCCATCGTCATTCCTCGTTACGCTCGTTGCTCCACAACGAGCTACTCGGAATGACAGATTACGCGAGGGTCAATTCCATCTTTACGTAATACAGACTCTTGCCATCGTCGGTGTCGAGGATAAATTTTGCGTCGAGTTTGCTCAGATTCATGATTGTCTGGCACATTTTCAACAGCATTCCCGGGGGGAGGGCGACCCCGCATTCGATGCAGGTGGCGCAGAGGCCGGCGGCATCCTGGCTGCGCAGATAGCGGTCTCCACGGTTCACAATCACATTCCGCATCGATTCCTGGACTGTGAGCACAAAGCGCTCAACGTAGGTTTCGAGCTCTTCCACGGGCACGTATTCGACTTCCGGAAGGGCTTCGAGGATATCCAGATCACTGTGGATCGCATGAGCGATGCAGGCGTCGATTGTCATAGAAGTGTGGGTGTTTGTGAGTTTGTTGAATCAACAAATCTCCTCATGATAGCAGAAAAGCCGCTCGAAAGAAAGAGGTAAAGGAGGAAAAAGAGTCAGGGGAGGCAAAGGAGAACTGCTATTCTGGATCCCTCTTTTGCCTCCCTGGTTTCGCTTGTCTCTCTTGATTCCCCAGCGACGCTTCATCATTGGCATTGTCGCTGCATTCTTCGTCTTTTCGGGCCTTGTCTACGGTCAGGCCGTCGTGACGAGCGAATTTGTCCGGTGGGACGACGGGATGCTCGTCTTCGAGAATCCGGTTATCCGCGAGATCACGCCGCGGTCGGTGGGACGGATTTTCTCGATGTACGATCCCGAGCTGTACATCCCACTCACGTTTCTCAGTTACCAGATTGATTACCAGATCGGGGGGATTGCGCCGTTGCAGTATCACCTGACGAGTTTTCTGTTCCACACGCTGAATGCGCTGCTGGTGGCGTGGTTTGCCGCTCTTTTTTATTGCAGGTCGAAGACCTGCGTTGGTCGTGAGGGTCAGTTGATGGGGATTTTCTGCGGTCTCCTGTTCCTCCTGCATCCGCTCCATACGGAGGCCATCATGTGGGTGAGCGGACGGAAAGATCTTCTCGCGGGTTTTTTCTTTCTCCTGACATTGATCCAATGGCTCCGGTGGCGGGATGAACCTGTCAGGCGGAGGTATCTTCTCGCGGTTGCGTTCTTTGGACTCGCATTGCTTTCCAAAATCGTGGCGGTGACGTTGCCCGTGATCCTGGTTCTTTTGGATTGGAGGGATGCGCAGGGCGCAGCAGGGCGCAGCGGTGCTGCGCCCCTACGGATGGTTCATCAATGGATGCGCGAAATGATTGCAGACAAAATTCCTTTCTTCGCGTTATCCGTCATTTTTGGATTGATCGGTGTCGGGGGAAAGACAAGCGTCGTCGCATCATCGTCGACATGGGAGAAGATCATCATGGCGGGGAAATCGTCGATGTTTTACCTGCAGAAAATTGTCTGGCCTGACCATTTTTCACTTCTCTATCCCTACCATAAAGATGTCTCGATCACATCGCCGGATTTTTACGTGCCGATTGTTCTGTGGCTGATCATCGGCGTTCTTGTCCTGTTGTCCGTAAAAAAAACACGGGATATCGCCTTCGGTTTTGTCTTCTATTTTGTCACGCTGGCACCGACGTTCCTCAACTTCACGAAGGGCGGGGATCTGGATGTCTATTTCGCGTCCGACCGGTATGCGTATCTGCCGTCGATCGGGATATTCATCGCGCTGACCGGGGCGGTGATGTTCTTTATGAATTTTTTCCAGGGCAGGATAATCAGACAGGGCGCAGCGGGCATCGCGTGCGTGATCATCATTGCCATCGCATATCTTTCCCATCAGCAATCCAAAGTCTGGGCGAATACCTACACGCTTCTCTCCAACGTACTTGTGCATTATCCCGATTCCCATGTCGCACATAACAATATCGGCAATGCGCGGAGGCTGGAGGGAAAACTTGATGATGCGATCGGGGAATTCGAGAAGGCACTTGCCATCAAGCCGCATCCAAAGATCTACGCAAACCTCGGGGCGGTCTATCGCAAGCAGGGAAAGATCATTGAAGCGCTTGCCGTGTATGAAAAGGCACTGATGCTGAATCCCGACAGCAAAGACGCGTACATGGGGCGGGGACTCGTGCGGATGGCAGAGAAAAATTATCCGGCGGCCGAAGCTGATTTCCAGAAAGCGATCAGCATCAATCAGACCTATCTGGAGGCGCACGCAAATCTGGGAGCCGCGTACATGGCTCAGGGAAAAATCGATGATGCCATCCGGGAATATCGCATCGCACTCGTGATCAATCCGTTTTTCCCTGATGCGAGTTACAACCTGGGCGTCGCGCTTATGCAGACGGGGGACGATGACGGGGCGATGGACGCGTTTGCAACGACGATCAGCGGGGCTCCCGCATTCATCCCCGCGCGGATCAACTACGCCCTTCTGCTGTATAAGGCGGGGGAGGAGCAGGCTGCTGTCGATCAGTTCCGGGAGGTGCTCAGGATTGATCCGGAGAATGCCTCAGCACTAAAAGCATTGAGCCAAATCGGAATATAGTGAAATATTGACACAAATGCTTAATAAATGTTCAATAGTACCTTTCCCTTTTCAGTGATGGACGTTTTGCAGCTTGGCCTCACCGAGGATGATTACCGGCAGCATGTCGAAACGGCCTTTGAAAAAACGACGCTTTCCGACACATCAGACCTTGTTCATCTTGCGTGCTGCAGTGCTGTCCGGCATCGCGTGCGCGCACTGGCCCATCTTCCTCCCGAAGACCAGTTCCGTCTCCATTTGATGTTTGCCGGTCTGGAATCGCATGACGGAACACGGGTGAACCAGTTATCCAGACTGGGAAAACCAGGCGATCATCAGGCGCCGTCTGCCGATTATTTTTCCCGTGTGGCCGGCTATGTTCCCCTGAAGCCGTCGCAGTCGGCACTGGAAGTTTTGCCGGACCGTCGCGATTCTTCCGTTCTCGAAGAAGATCTCCGTCTTCTCATCGACCGTACGATGGAAAGGCCGGGCTCGGCGGAAGGGCCAAGAGCTGAATCAATCGCACAACGATTATTGGAAATGCGGAAAGAGAAATGCTTGCAGCGGGATATGACATATCACCGTCCGCTGCCACTGGTGCGCGCCGTCTTTAACATGCATCTGATGCAGGCGTTGCGCAAAGCGGGTCATACCCTTCGCAGCATGACGTCTTTTCTTAATCCTGGCAGGGATACAGATTCTGATCTCAACGTCTGCAGCCTTACTGCCAGAAAAATCATGAATCCGTGGCAATCGTCACGGCAATATGAGGTCAATACGGTGAACAACTGTCTCACCACCCTCTCCCCATCCGCCGGCAAACGGCTTGCAGCCCGGTACTGGGACACGTACAAAAACACGAAGACTCTCAGGAGTATCATGCGTTCCGCGCAAGATCCTGCTGCGGTCCGCGAGGAGGCCATGCAGGGCGGGACGATGCGATACCATCGCGCAACGGTTGAAATGATCATGCGTACAACCGGCGTTCAGAATCCGCACGACATGAACGAGGGGCATCTTGAGGAATTCGGCCGTTTTCTAGGGAATCTCGGATTATCCGATCGGATCAATGACGTCCTGCCGTTTTGGAAAAAACTGAAAGAATGCCGCGATCAGTTCCAGTCGGTCCTATATGTATCTGAAGCGCTTGAGCGGAAGCCGGTATTACCGGCAAATAAATAACATCATATTTCTTCTTTCTGCCAACAGTTGTTTCTATTTTCTGAACGTTTTTCATTGAATTTTTTTAAGTCGTGTTATATTTGGCTCTTCTTCCCTTTTTCCCCACTCGCGTATGGCCCATAGCAGCTTTACGTCAGAACAGGATTTTGCTGCGGCGTACGAGCAGTATGCCGATGACATCTTTCGGCATTGTTATCTCCGGGTGTTTTCCCGTGATAAGGCAAAGGTGCTCATGACCGAAGCGTATACGCGCCTCTGGCAGTTCATCGCCGAAGGCAATTGCGTCGATTCGATGCGGTTGTTCCTCTATCGCATGAGCCACCAGATCATCACGCGAGAGAAAGCTGCTGGCGTCGTGGAAACAGCTGTGCCGCGACTGCAGCCCCAGGATCAGGATTACGCGGAATTGTCGCTTCTCCAGCAGGTCTCGCCGGAGGACCGGCCCGTCCTGATTCTCCATTATGTCGACGGTTTTTCGCTTCAGGACATCAGCAGCATTCTGGACGGTGCCGTTCAGGACCATGCACTCGCGCTCCGCAAAGGAACCTCTCTCCTTTCCTCCCTCCTCCAGTAATGCAGAATTTTCGTCCCATCATCGGTTTTGTAAGGATGGTCGTGCCGGATCTTTCACAGCCGGAGCCTGCATTGCCGGTCGCGGCCAGTCTGGAGAACGGGGGACGTCTGTATGCCTATGAGAAAGCGTTGATCGCCGGATCGATTGCAGACTTTATGCGCGAGAATCCGATTCATGCAGACCGGTCACCGCTCGCGGAGCGGCCTCTCGGATTGTGTCGTGGAAATCTTTTCCGAAATCTCCGTCCGTTCGTTCTCCGCTGAATCGGCGGGCTTTCTCCTCCTTTCCCCATGTCCAAAGTCGTTCTCGTTGCCGAAGATGATTCTTTCCTCGGCGAGACGATCTGCCTTGGGCTGGAAGAGAAAGGTGTCGAAACCCATCTTGCCCGCGACGGCGAGGAGACTGTTGCGTTCCTCGAAAAACAGCAGCCGGATCTTCTTCTGCTTGATCTGGTCATGCCCCGCAAGGACGGATATGCGGTTCTCCATCACATTCACGCCCGTGAGTTCACGTTTCCCGTCGTCATTCTTTCCAATCTGAGCACAGATCTGACTCCGGAAAAGTGCCGTGAGCTCCATGCGCAGGATTACATCATCAAGAGCGATATCGATGAGGATGATCTGTGGCCGAAAATCCGCAAGTATCTCTGAGTTCTATGCCCACTCCACGCACCCCCGATTCCACGGCAGCCGGCCAGATGCTTTTCCTGGCCGGTCACGGCCTGCAGACGCCGCTGTCCGCCATCCGGTGGGGCTGCAGCCGCCTGGGGAAGACCGCACGCAAAAAGATGAACGCGGAAGAATGCCGGCTCCTCGACGGCATCCAGCATGAGGCCAGACTGCTCTCCGGGATGCTCAATGCACTCCTCCTGGTCGCAAAAACAGAAGAGGGTACTTTTTCCGCGCGGGAGCAGGATATTTATCTCCGCGATTTTCTCACATCGTTTTCTCCTCTGCGAGATCTGGCAGGAGGAAAAACCCCCCGTATCGCGTGCCCCAAAGATCTCCGTATCCGTGCCGACAGGGCGGTACTGGAAACCGTCTTCCAGGCGATTGTTGTAATTCTGGAGTCGTCGGGCCCCCTCACGGGAGGCGTGCGGGTGAAGGTTGATGAAAAAGACGGGGAATGTTTCGTTCACATCCTGCCTCCCATTGAACTCTCGTTTCTCCGCGAAGTCCCGCTATCCGTACAGCTGCAGGATTCCCCGCAGCTCGTTGGCGGCGCGCCGGGTCTGATGCTGTCCATTCTTATGTCCCTCTGTGGGATTCTCCGCGGTGGCATCGATGTGGCCCCGGAAGGAAAAAGAACGCACGTACTCACACTACGATTGCCCGTTCATCCAGGTGTTGCTCCTGCATCATCACTTTCATTCTGATACTGCTGACGATGTCCATTGTTCCCTCCACCCGTCTCCAGCGCATCCTGTTTTCCCGCCGCAACGCCGGGAGTGTGCAGCCGGATCCTTCTCCTGCCGCGTTGCCGGTGTTGTCCGAGGAACATCTGCGTTTTCTGGCCGAATCTCTCCCGGAAATCGTCTGGACCGCCCTGCCGGACGGAACAGTCGATTATATGAACCGGCGGTGGTTTGATTACACGGGATTCACGGAAGATGAAACATATTCTGATCAGAAAACCGCAGTGCATCCGGAGGATTTTCCCCTCTATAAGTCCCGCTGGCAGGAATCGGTGAAAGGCGGGCAGCCCTATGAAATGGCCTACCGGTTCCGCCGTGCCTCCGATGGCATGTACCGGTGGCATATCGGCCGTGCGCTTCCCGTTCGTGACGCCGCCGGCAGGATCATCAAGTGGTTCGGCACCTGCGTGGATATCCAGGGGCAGAAGGACGCGGAGGAGCAGATCCTGCAGATGAACGAACAACTGGAATCCACCGTGCTGGACCGCACGAAAAATCTCCGCAAGGAGGTCCGCCAGCGTCGAAGGGCCGAGGACCGCCATCACGCGCACCTGGAGCTTCTGCACAATATGATCGACCTGTTTCCGATGGCGGTCGTTGCGGTCGACGGGCGCGGTCTGCTGCTCCATTCCAATGAAAGTTTTCGCGAACTCTTCGGACTTTCTGAGAACAACAGCCTTTCGTTGCCGCCGCAGTACGCAGGTCTGACCGGACTCATCCGCCGGAAGTTTCCTTCGCCGGAATATGAACAGCCAGTACGGTCGATGCTGGCGAGCGCGGTCCCGCTCCAGAAAGAATTCCAGTGCGTGGACGGCAGGACGTTTCTTTTCAAATTTCTCCCCATGACCGATGGAGGTATGGAAAGCGGGTACCTGCTGCTTCTCCGTGATATTTCGCAGGAGAAGAGGATCGATCAGGTGAAATCCGAATTCATGACGCTTGCCTCGCACCAGTTGCGTACGCCCCTCACCGCGGTGCGGTGGGCGCTCAGCCGTCTTTCGCGGCTGCTCAACGGCCGCATGAGCGACGATGAGCGGCGCCTCCTGTACCGCGCGCGCAGCGCATCGATGGCCATGGCGCAGACGATCACCACGATGCTGTCCATTTCGCGCATGGAGGCCGGGTTGCTCACGGTGAATGTCGCCGATCTCGCGCTCGCGTCGTTCTTTGGGGATATCGGGGAGGAATACAGCGGGTCCTGCGAGGCTGCCGTTCTCACGCTTACCGTCGATTGTCCCGACAAGCTTCTTCTGCGCACGGACGCCGTCATATTGCGGGAAATCATCGATAATCTTCTGACGAACGCGATCAAATACACCCCCCGGGGCGGGTCTATTTTTCTGGGAGTGACGGAAGAACGGGGAAGCGTGCTTTTCCGTATCCGCGATACCGGCTGTGGTATTCCGCTTCATCAGCAGAAAATGGTGTTCAGCAAATTTTTCCGCGGCGAGAATGCAGCGAAGATGGACACGCAGGGGACGGGGCTCGGCTTGTACCTTGTCTCGCAGCTCGTTTCCGCGCTTGGGGGATCGATCACGTTTTCGTCGGAAGAGGGAAAGGGGACGGAGTTTGTTTTATCCTTGCCGCGGATTTCCGAGTAATGCTGCTCCCGTGAGGTTGGGCATGGTCTGGTGCGCGAGCAGTTTCGCCAGGCATGCGTCGAGTTCGTGTGGGTTGATGTCGTTCTGCAACAGTAAATTCTCGATTCTTTTGCGGGATCTGTTCTGGAGGGCGCTAACAGTGGCGATGACCAGCTGCCATGAGGCATCCAGGCCGACATCCATATGAAGATGCAGAAAGTCATCCCGTATATTCATTGGAAAGATGATGCGTTCGGGGTTCTGGCCGTCATGTTTTTTGGCCTGAAAAATTCCTTCTGATTCAAATCCACAGTCATACAACAGGGGCGCACTTCTGGTGTTTCCCATGGGCTGGATCGGTTTCCTTGGCGGATCACGCACAGCGGCTGTGTTATCGGCAAAATGTTTGAGGATGATCATTTCGAGATTTTGCAGATAAAATGACCACATATATTCCAGATCAGGGCGTAATTTTATGATCTTCTGGATGCACAGATACATCGACAATGCAGGGGCAAATCTCACTTTTCCGGCCACCAGGAAAAGCATGCCCACCTTTCCGCTCTCGAACTGTTTTCGCATTTCCTCCCGCTTCTCCTCGGGCCATTTCATAAGAGTGTCTTCCATCTGTTGCCAATAGGGAGTTCCTTTTTTTGGATTGAGAGGGGGTATGGTGCAGATTGTCGTTGCCAGCAGCTCATTTGTCAGCGCGTCGCGCAATACACAGGATACAGGCAATGCTTCGGCAAAATATCTGGAAGGTTCCATTTCCGGGTCGAACTGGTCCGCTCTTTTCTGGGCTTCGAATAATTCTGTCAGCACACCTTTTTCGTACTGATCAAAGCGGGCAAGAAAAATCCCTTCATCATCGATTTTTTCTTTGAGTTTCTTGAAATTTGCAAACAGGAATTTGAGGATTTCCGGCTCTTTCCATCGCACTGCTTCGTACATATCTTCCAGGTCCTTGAGGTCGTGTATGCCAGCAGGTGCGATTGTGGACCGGAGAACGCGTATAAGGGCGGTTCCTTTGTTCTTGTTGATGTTCACATGCTCATTTTCAAACATGTCCAAAGCGGCCATCGCCCGCGCATCCGGCAGTACCGGCGACGCTTTCCCCTGCATCACCCGTGTCGCTGCATTGGGAACAAGACTGAACAATTTTTCCTGCAGAATTATTCCGCATGCCTCCATAGGATCCATCGATCGCATCTGCCGATATCTCTGATGAAAGGTTCTCGCCATCGTTGTCCGCAACCCTTTTTCATGTTTGCGGATGACTTCCCGGATAATGGCATCTTGCAGAGGTCCTTTGCCGGTCTTTGTGATGGTCGTCTGAAGCAGATTCTCCAACTCTTTTGATTGTGGTTGATTGAGAAAATCACGTACTGCCTCTTTGATGTAGCCAATGACCGACCTCAGTGTGCCGTCAACGGCAACCTCCTGATAATGTGCCAGTACATCGGGTTCAATTTCGCGGTCTACGTGCCGTTTTTGATGCGCTTTACGCATAGAAGAGCTCAGGGTAACACAAAAACCCTTTTTACAGATATTTTGTCGCTTGGCTGCTTATAGTGTTGTTTTTATCGATATAACCTGAGTTCCGTGGATGCCCGCGCTACGTCATCGCGAAGCGATTTTACGTGGAGCCGCTGACCGGATTTGAACCGGTGACCCACGGTTTACGATACCGTTGCTCTACCACTGAGCTACAGCGGCTAACTGCCCGCAGAGCATGCGGTATTTAGCTGATTTCGACAAGGTCCAGAATCCCTCTCATTTTGTACACAATGTAAGGAGGGTGGGATGCAGGTGTCTGATAGTATATGCGTAAAATCATCATTACGATCATTATTGCTCTGGTTGCCGGTGGCGGATGGGCATTTCTGTATTTCTTGTTCGGATAACAGAAATGCCTGGACGTTCCACACCCCTATGGAACGTCAAACATCTCTTCTACATGAGCAAAACGCGGCCATAGACAAAGAATCTTTCTGAGGGGCTCTGGCAGCACCCGCCCTGCCGGATCATCGTGGCAGCATGACTATTCTTTCTCCCCGTGCCGCTCTCTTCTGGTCCTGCCTGCAGGTTCTTAACCGCGAGCGTTTCGATGCGCTCCTCAAAGTCTTCGGTACGCTGGAGGATGCCTCCAGACATGTCGATTCCGAACTCCTGCGGGGGCTCGGTTGCCGTGAGCAGACCATCAGCAACGTGCTGGAACGCATGAACAAGTGTGATCCGGAACAAGAGGAGAAACTTCTGGCATCGGCAAACGCGGACATTATCATGCTTTGCGATGAACGATACCCGCAGCGTCTGAGCGACATTCCCGATGCGCCGATTTTTCTCTATGCGCAGGGAGATCTTTCGATTCTTTCCCAGCCTTCCATCGGTCTTGTGGGCACGCGCAGGATGAGTCCCTACGGCAGACGGGTGGCTCAGGAATTCGCCAGAGCGCTGACACATGCGGAAATCGTCACAGTCAGCGGGCTTGCGCGGGGGATTGATTCACTGGTGGCAGAAGAGTCGATACTGCACGGAGGAAAAACAGTCGCTGTTCTCGGCCAGGGCCTTTTGACGCTTTCTCCGCAGGCAAAAATGCTTGCTGACAGGATTGTTGCTTCCGGAGGGGTGATCCTCACCGAATTTCCCCTCCGGATGGGCCCCGACATCTTCACGTTTCCGATGCGTAACCGCATCATCGCTGGGCTAAGTCTCGCAACGGTCGTTCTTGAGGCACCCGAATCCAGTGGTGCTTTGATCACGGCAAAGCTCGCGTTTGATTATGGGCGCGAAGTATTCGCTGTGCCCGGGCAGATATTCGATCTGAACTATGCAGGCTGTCACACGCTTGTGCGCAGGCATCAGGCCAGGCTGACAGCGTCGCCGCGCGATGTGCTGGAAGAGATCGGGGTCATTGTTCCCGAAGAAGACATGAAACGATCGGGATATCTCGCGCAGAGTCCGGAAGAAGAGAAGATCCTAAAAGTGCTGAGCACGATGCCACAGACGGCGGATGATCTTGCGGCATCATCAGGACTTGTCATCGGTGTACTGAGTTCCACACTCACGCTACTCGAACTCAACGGAGCGGCG
>CAYGGB010000016.1:0-10248 GCA_964349295.1 uncultured Candidatus Peribacteria bacterium
CATTCACTAATAGGTGGCTTGGTCAAAATCCACGAATTGGCGGATGGCTACGACGAACTGAACGCGGAGCTTTTTCGGGAAAGTGACAATGAAACAGGTAAGCAGATTTCTTAAGTTCTTCGACGACCTTCCAATAGGCATCGTCATCCAGACTGGCGCGGAGAACGATCAGACAGACCTCGAGTGCTGACTGGATTGAGTTCTGATCCTTCTGCCACTCAGCATCGGTGAACATTTTTTCGGGATTGAACATCTCACCGGTGTAGGGATCAAAGAGCCAGTGCTTCAGGTACGAGTCACCTGCGCTCCGTCCCCCGCCATCACCAATACGATCCGCATGGATGTTGCCACAATTGGCCCAGCCACTGCGGATGTAGTACTCATGAGCCTCCGTGCTGAACGAGTGGTAGCGCGAGATTTCCACTCCCGTGACCGGATGGAAGCGCATGCCCACACCACGGTCAAGTTCGTCTGCCGTGCGGTCCTGTAACAGGACCTTTTTCTTACCTTCGGTCATGTGTCGACTCCTTAATGAATGCCTGCAACCGCACCCGGGAACGCCCCGGTGCAATGCCGCAGAAAATTTCATGTGCGATTGATGGGCTTCCCTGTGGTGGGATCATGCGTCCAGTGAGCAAGATATGGCTCACCTTTCTCGTGATCCAGTCCGTCACCAATCCGGGGGTAATATGTGATTTCCCCCGGCTCATAGAAGGACCATCCACCGGACGACACCATCTCCTGATAGTAATACTGTCCGCACCCGTCCCAACACATGGAAAGGATGGGCCGGCCGCACAGGGGGTGGAATTTCATATCCAAACCACGATCGATTTGGCATGACGAACGAGAACGCTGAAATGTCATAGAAAATTCTCCTGATGAGTACAAAAGCACCCAGGAACACCCCGGGTTAACGCGGCAAGATGTCGAGGAGACGACGGATGACCCGAAGGATCGCTTCTGAGCGCTCAAATGTCAGACAGTACAGACCACGAGGCGCCATCACCTTCCACTCACCACCCAACACGCTTTTGTCCATGACACACAGATCCATACCTTCCACAGGCAACAAAATTGCGCTGTGTGTGAGAATGACGAGACGCTTCATAGATGACAATTGTTCGCCCTCGAAGAGATGTTTTCGCAAACGGATCAACGCATCGCTGATCGCAAGTGCCTCCTCATCCGAAAAATGAAGCCCGTACCGACCGTTCGTCAGAAACAAGTCGCCATAGGCACTTGACCGGGACAGACGCAAACTTTCGACAGTTGCGCACTGAAAATGGAACATAAGAAACTCCTTTCGATGATGTCAAAGACCGCAGCCCCAGCACGTCGCTTTAAAGCGACGTGCCCCAGGACTCAGGAACACCCTGAATCCGGTACTCCACTCAGATGAGCGGAGCGCATCAAGGACTACAGAATCCGCAAAGCGCCCGGCTCAGAAACCTGGGCCCCGCCATTTCTTCTGCTGGACTGTGGGTTGTTGTACGAAACTGCTGGAGTTCACATAGCCCATCTGCACGCTGACGGAATGACGTCCATCAGAACGATACAATCCCACGGGTTCATCGAAACGCTCTGTCTCCGACAAAAGCACAGCGATCTTTTCCCGAAAATCGGCCGGAATATTCGATGCTGCCAGAAAAGCGTCGGCGCCGGTCTGCAGATTGGACTGGAGAAACAGAGCATTCATTTCATCATTCCCGACAAAGACCTGCATCGCAATAACGGGATCGGGCAGAACACTTATGGAAGCATACGCACCAGTGGCATCGTCGGAAGCATGCACGTAGCCATATCTGCCCTGCCGTGACTTCAGAAGATCAATGAGCTTTTCCCGCGTGGCCTCGGACAGCCCAAAAGAACTGAGTGTCTTCATGACATCCGCCTGAAGATCGTCATCAGTCGTTATCAGACGGCGCTTCGTCGCGGAGCCGTTCATCACCTCGCAACTGACACGCAGCACGGGTGATTCTTCCTGAAGCCGGAGGTGATCGGGAAGCTGGGAAGTCATGATAGGGATAAAAGAAAAAGCGCCATTATGCGTCAGGAGAAGCGGAACCATTCATGTCCGCAGAAACTTCATTTGCTTCGACAAGGACATTCCCCTCCTGAAAGTGAAAACGAGATTCCCGTGATTGCAACGCCACCTCCAGACGATTACGGATTCCTTTGTCGACTCCTCTTACACATAAAATCGCAAAAACATTGGTCCGGAGAGTTTCAGCGGAAGAATCAAACGCCCGGTTCTCGCCGTCGATGCTGACGGAAGTTTTGATAGACATGGGATGAGGGGGAAATGCGAAACGGAAAGTGGAAAGTGGAAAGTGGAAAATCAAAAGACCGGAGCCCGTTCGGAATGGCGTCCAATGAAGGAAAACGCGATCCGGACGGTATTACGAGACTGTCTGCCACCAGAAGCACAAGACATCATCGGTCCGCGACAGACGTGTGATGACTCCGGTGGAGAAGATGGTGGAGGACATAAACTGTTGTACCGGTACAACGGTACAGAGTGGGTTAGGAGAAATCAAGGGCATTTTATCGCCCTATAATTCAAAGTACCCGCATGTCTTCTTCGCTCCGCTCCCACCTTCGCCTCGGGCTACGGCGGGCAAGCAGAATGACATGCTCATGTCATCATCATTCATTACTTCACCTTCTTCTTCAGCCGCTTCAGAAACACGCCAAATCCCCCGCTCCCGTGCTTGAGCATGCGCGATCCGCGCGTGATCTTGCTGATGCTGATCTTGAGCTTCCTGTTGATGTCCCGCTGTTTCATCCCCGCCGCAAGCGCCTGCACCAGACGCCAGCGTTCGGTGAGAGAATTCAGCTCCCGGGGCGTCAAAAGGTCAGACAGGAGTATCTCGGCCTCCTTCTGATTCCGCACATTCGCGAAAAGACTGTACAGATCCCGCCGGGCATTTGCGTTGTGATCCATTATGCAGAAGTGTAGCGCAGAGACATTCATTTCCGCCACCTGCTGCCGCTGGAATGGACCCCCAGTTTCCGCAAACGGTGTCGTACGCGACTGCCTTCCAGCTTCAGCCGTCGTGCCGCCTCGGTCGCGTTGTCGCCCGCCTCTAATAATGCGGCAAGAACAGTGCTGTCTTTCAGCGACGGCCATTCACCCTCGGTCTTCAGGACTCCGAGCACCGCCCGCAGCGACAAATTCATTTCACGCGCAATTTTGGACGCCGCCGTAAATCTGAACTGAAGAATGCCTTTTTTCTGGGCCGGTGACACTTCCCACATAGCTGCAATTTCCGAGGAATCCAGCGCAAGAACCGCCTCAGGCAGAGCGGGCGCCCCCTCATCAAGCACTTCAGACCGGAACCACCTCATCCATGGAGCCTCCATGGCCAGACGGATTTGTTCCAACGACGTGACATGCTCATGATGAGCACTTGTCGGATGACAATGCATTTTGCGACCGATCACTTCCCAGATTATTCCCTCTTCGCGCAAAGCCAGTATCTTCCGGGCACGGGGGCTCAGGCAGCACCGTATATACTCCATGATTTTTTCGCGATCGGGATCCGACAGGACTTCTGCCTGTGGCTCTCTATTCTTTGAATTTTTCATTCTGCAAACGAGGAAATCCAAAAAGATATTTCCGAAAATGAGAAGCCTTCTCTTACTTCTTCAGCTTGTGCTTCTCCAGAACCTCCTGATATTCCTCGGGCTTGTTCTGCTTGAGGTAGGTAAGGAGCTTGCGGCGCTGTGCGACTTTGCCGAGCAGTCCTTTGCGGCCGGACTGGTCCTTTTTGTGCTCCTTGAGATGGTCGGTCAGCATGCCGATCGTCTTCGTGAGAAGAGCGATCTGCACCTGCGGCGATCCGGTGTCCTTTGCGTGCTTGCGGTGCTTGGTGATGAGATTCTTTTTTGCGGTGCGCTTGAGAACCATAATAGTGGGGCAGAAAAAATAATGCGCCGGGCCTCTTTGGGGAAATCCCACAGAGAAGCGCGGACGGACGACCTATTGTAAGAATTCTGAGCCAAAAAGCAAGTCCTACAGCGGAAAAATGCCTGTCGGGAGCCACGGAAACCGAAAGAAGTGGACAGATGTACACCGTGTGCTACCCTTCGGGTATGTCCTCTCTCTCACTCCTTATCGGCGCAGTCGTCGGTGTTCTTGGCGGTTACATTCTCGGTCACTGGCTGGGACGGCGGTCGACGAATGACCTGGAGTCGATTCTTGATTCGCTTTCGGCAAAGACCATCGCAAAGCAAACCGAACACATCATGCAGCTGGCGGAGTCGAAACTCTCCGGGAAAAAAGACGTGATCGACGGAACGCTGCGCTCCATGGATAAATCCATGAAAGAAGAGATGAACCGGATTGAAAACATGATGAAAGGCATGGAAAAGAGCAATGTGAAGATCGATACGCGACTGGAGAATGCCGCATCGGTGATCCAGAAGTTATCTGATACGACCGGATCGCTCAGCAACGCGCTCTCGAGCAACAGTCTGCGCGGACAGTGGGGTGAACGCATGGCGGAGGACGTTCTGCGCCTCTCCGGGATGATCGAAGGGATCAACTTCATCAAACAGACGGCACTCGAAACCGGATCAAAACCGGACTTCACCTTTTTGCTTCCACAGAGACGCAAACTGAACATGGATGTGAAGTTCCCATTCAACAATTATCAGCTCTACGTCGAGGCAGGAAGTGAGCGCGATAAAGATGAGTATAAGGAGAAGTTCGTGAAGGACGTCCGCAAGCGTCTCAAGGAAGTCCAGACACGCGACTACATCAATTCCGAAGACGGCACGGTCGATTACGTGCTGCTCTTCGTTCCCAACGAACAGATTTTCGGCTTCATCAACGAGATCGACCGGTCACTGATCGACGACGCGCTGCGCGGCAAGACGATCCTCTGCTCCCCGCTCAGCCTCTACGCAATCCTCGCCGTCATCCGGCAATCGATGGATAACTTCAGCATGGAAAGCAAATCGCAGGAAATGCTCTCGATCTTCGGCGCATTCAAACAGCAGTGGGACAAATTCAAGGATCAGATGGAGACGGTCAAACAGCGTTTTGAGTCCGTCCATAAAGGATATGAAGAACTCTCGGGAACCCGCGAGCGCCAACTGGACCGTCAGCTGCAGAAGATCGAAGAAATCCGCTCCGAACGCGCGATCGAAACGATCGCAGTTCCGGACATGATTGAAGATGCGAAGGCGAAGGCGACGAAGAAGCTGATCGCCGTTCAATAATCCCGCATACCGTACTGGAGCTCTTCCCGTAGAGAAAAGACAGGAAATGAACAATAAAATTCTTGACGAACGCCTCGCCTCGCGGAAAACTATCCGCGTGATCAACAGATTGTCGTCAGCCGCCGTCCTTCTCGTCGTCGTCATTCCCTGACGCGAGGTGACTTGTGCTGTTTCCGTCACCTCGCCGAGAGGTGTTTTTTATATCTCTTCTCCATCCGGCCATGAAAAAAATCAACAGCAGTTCCATCCCCGCAGATCCTCCCACACAACTGATAAATGGATACCGGGTCTGGGAAAAACCTTCCGCGAGGGGGATCACTGTCACGTTTCAGTCCGTGGATGACCCGAAGCGTGTCTATCAAACAGAAGCACGAACCAATGCAATAGCATTTTCGATCAACACTGTGGTGCGGTCGCTGATGCACTCGCTGGAGCAACTGGAAAATGCCAACACACCTCATCCCTAGCCCTTCGGAACCTGTCCTGAAGAACTGAAGGGCGCTGCGTGGAGAAGGGAATGTTTTTGTTTTGTTTCTCACTCCCCTCTCCGTGCGGCACGGAGAGGGGCTGGGGGTGAGGTGCGGAATCCGCTATCCTATCCACCCATGTCAGCACCTGACCCCCTCATCGACCCTCTCAACTCGCCGCAGCGCGAAGCGGTGATCCATTCAACCGGACCTGCGCTGATTCTGGCAGGTGCAGGCAGCGGAAAGACGCGCGCGTTGACGCACCGGATCGCACGATTGATGCGGGACGGCGTGCCGCCGTGGCAAATTCTGGCGGTCACGTTCACGAACAAAGCAGCGAATGAGATGAAAGAACGCATCAAATCCATGCTGAAGATCATCAGCGGCAATGAACAGGGCATCCAGAGTCTCGAGAGCGGCGGATTCATCCGCGATGCGGGACGGCTGCCCGTGATGGGAACATTTCACTCGATTTGTGCCCGTGTCTTACGTCGTGACATTGAACGACTGGGACGGAACCGCAACTTCGTCATTTACGACGGTGACGATCAGGAGAAACTGATGAAAGAGGTGATGAAAGAACTCAAGATTGATGAAAATACGCTCAAAGCGAAGCCAGCGCTCGGATACATCGGGCGGTTCAAGAGCGAGGCCATCAGCCCCAAGGAAGCTCTTAAACAAGCCACTACTGAGCGTATGATCCATGTGATCCATGCATACGAAACGTACGAGAAAATGCTCAAACAGAACAACGCGCTGGATTTTGACGATCTGATTCTGGAAACCGTCCGGCTCTTCCACGAAGTTCCCGAAGTGCTCGACCGGTATCAGGAGACCTGGAGATATCTGCACGTCGACGAGTATCAGGATACGAACCACGGTCAGTACCTGTTCATCTCGCTGCTCGCGCAGAAGTACCGGAACCTGTGTGTGATCGGCGATCCGGACCAGTCGATCTATTCCTTCCGCGGCGCCGATATCCGCAACATTCTGGAATTCGAACACGAGTATCCGGATGCCAAGCGGATCGCTCTCGAACAGAATTACCGGTCGACGCAGGTGGTCCTGGACGCCAGCAATGCCGTCATCAAGGCAAACCCGAGGCGCCCGCCCAAGAACATGTGGACCGAGAAGAAAACCGGCCCGCTGGTGATCGTTCATGAAGTGCGGGATGAACGGAAAGAGGCTGAAGAAGCGATCAAAGCCGCACAGCAACTCAAGCATGGAGCCTGCCCCGAGCCGGGTCGAGGGGGCGTTCCGCTCAACCAGCAGGTGATCCTGTACCGCACCAACGCGCAGTCGCGCCTGTTTGAAGAGGCCTGCATGCGGGGAAACGTCCCCTACCGCATCGTCGGCGGGACAAAGTTCTACGCACGGCGCGAAGTGAAGGACATTCTTGCGTATCTGTATCTGATCCTGAATCCGTCGGACACAATTTCGCTACTCAGAATCCTGAACGTTCCGGCCCGCAAGATCGGCGAGACGACGCTCGGGCATATCCAGGCGTTTGCCTCCAAAGAACAGCTGTCGCTCTGGAACTCACTGATGCGCGCCGGGGAAATGACCGAACTGAACGACGGTGTGCGGCTGCGGATCGAAAAATTTATGGAGGTGATCCGCGATCTCCAGCTCCGCGCCTCCCGCGTGGTCGTCTCGGAACTCGCAGTGCAGTTGCTCGAGTCGATCGGCATGGAAAAATGGCTCCGGGATGACACGGACGAGGGTGAGGAACGCTGGCAGAACGTACAGGAACTGATCACCGTGATGCACAAGTACGATGCGCTGGAGCCACTGACATCACTTTCAAGTTTCCTCGAGGAAGTCGCGTTGATTTCCGAAGTCGATAAGCTGACCGATATCCGGGATGATGCGCTGACGCTGATGACGTTGCATCTCTGCAAAGGCCTCGAGTTCGAACACGTGATGATTGCAGGTTGTGAAGAAGGGATTTTCCCGCACAGCAATTCGATGTTCGACAAAGAACAGCTCGAGGAAGAGCGTCGCATCATGTACGTCGGCATGACCCGCGCCAAAAAGCATCTGCGCATCTTCTTTGCCCGCAGCCGCCAGCTTTGGGGCAACACACAGGCGAACGCTCCGAGCAGATTCATCGATGATCTGCCGTCGAATGTTGTTGAAAGACGGAGTGATGAACTCCTCAGCGCCTTCGCATGGGCGACTGAGAGCGGAAGGATGAAGGTCAGCGGGAATGAAGTCGCACGGAGCAAGATTGAACCGTACCGGCAGCACCAGAACCTCAACGTCGAGTTCAATCAGGATGCAGATTTCACAGACGACGCGAATCAGGACACGTCATCAGACATCGATCAGGGCACGCGCGTCCGTCATCCCGTCTTCGGTGAAGGCACCATCCTCAGCAAGCGGGGTGATGTGGTGACGATTCAGTTTGATAAAGGACAGAAGAAGACGTTTGCGCTGAGCATTGCGCCGCTGCAGGTACTCTAAAACACCGGCCTCTCTCAAATGAGAGAAGCCGGAAATAATGCCCGGTTCACATCTTGTTAAGCGATGATTCGTGGGCACAGGAGCAGGAAACGGAAAAAATAGGGCTTTGCACCATCCGGATCGGTGCGCAGCGCCTCCATCCAGGCGACAAGGACACTATGGCCGCTGTGATAGATACCTTTCCCACCTGCTTTGGGTGGCAGCTCTGCCTCCACTTCGTGGGGGTAAGCCGCCACCTTCGACAGAAGATCGGCAAAAATTTCTCCATCCGCAAAACTGAGCAAAAGATCATCATTCATCGAAATTCTCCAACAAAATGGAACCGCCCGGCACCCTACCCCAACGCTGGGGTACTGGCTTCGGATCTACCACGTCAGATTAATCTGACGTGGCCCGCCACACCCTCATACGATGAGGGGCAGGGATCGGGCGATGAACAGTGATGTGAATGAACAAAGTGAATTAACAGAAAAACAACCCTCCGCTGGCGGGGAGGGCGCAATCTGTGGAGCTCTTCTCAGCTCGCGATTGCACGCCCTTCCCGCGCGGGAATGGCTGTGGCAATGGCGATGGCCTGAGATGAAAGCATTGTCGTCATTGTTCTAAGCTGCGGAAGAATCTTCAGTAGTTTGCTGCTGAAACCGCACCAGAAGCCTGTTGAGAAATTCGCCGTCCACCGGCATGTGACTTTTTTGATAACACTGAAGGACAAACAATCCTTCTTTGATATTTTTCTCCAGAGACTCCCTGCGCTTTCCGCTCCCTTCCGTCGCAAGACGATTCATTGTCGCCTCCGTCACCCGAAGCAACGATTCTGCAGACAACAGATATCCTTTGTCATTCAATGTTTTCATGTCCGGCCCCCATGACTCATGGATCCAGCCCTGTGACACATTGTTCCCCTTATCGAAAGCACACAATTGATCATGAAAAGCCGCGGCCAGACTTCCTATGGAGGCCAGCACCGATTCCACGGTCCACCGTTCAGGCGCATTGATGATCAGGTGCAGCCTTTCCGATGCCCGGACGACTGCATCGTGAACGACGAAGCTATTATTTTTTTCTGGCGGCTCGTTCCACACGTCCGGTTTTTCCGGAAGAGCGGAGCGTACTGTGGATGGAGATACCGTGTTCATGGGATGGAGTGGAAAGAAATTGAAAATTCAAAAAACCCGCTCTGCGCGGGGAAGGTAGAAAAGTTTTGATACCGGATTACCTCCTCGCGCTGGCGTGGGCAATAATAATGGCGGCGGAGGCGGTGACGTTGCGCATGGGTACGGGGGCATTTTACGTGTGGATCGCCGGCTGTCAATAATTATTCATCGGGGTGAAAAGACAGGCAGAATCGGGACATATACTCACTTTTCCGGTAGCATGCAAAAAAGCCGGCCCCGTAAGGAGCCGGCGAATGGTTGACGGGAGAGGTATCCGTACCTCTGTGGAGCGAATCCTGTGGAATCAGCGTGATGTCGTGCGGAGTGCGTGATTCCGCGCGTCGATGGTGACACGGAAATCCCGGAAGAACGTGTAGAACGATTCCGCATCCCGCGACGCGCAGTTTGTCAGATGAACCAGAACGTGCGCTTCATCCCGGAAGAGTCCGAACCCATCCAGGAACAGCTTGTTGCCGCGACGGGCAGACCGTCGCAGAGCGGACCGGAGTGCGAACGTGAAGCCGGGAAACGACTTCAGAAGCGCACTCACGCGCTGAGCGGGATCGGCATTGCCGGACCATGCGGCCACGACGGCTGCACGGAGAGCATAGGTCCGATTGACGCGCATTGTGCTGAGACTCGGCATGGACATTCTCCAAAAGAAAAGACGGATACCGCCCGGAACCCTGCCCCCACGCGGGGCACTGGTGAGCGTTCCTGCCACGTCCGCTTAAGCTGACGTGGCCTGCCAGACCCTCATACGATGGAGGAGCAGGGAACGGGCGATGAATGATGATTTCAAGGAACAGACAAATCCCCTCTTGCTGGTGCAGGAAGGGTTGCGACTCTCAGACTGATTTCACTTACGCTCCTCGCAACCCTGCCTGCCACATACGGACGACGCACGTCTGCTTGGTGGAGCAGAACATGGA
>CAYGGB010000017.1:0-507 GCA_964349295.1 uncultured Candidatus Peribacteria bacterium
CGTCGGCAGCCCCGATCCCTACTTCGAGTGCCTCTCCTCCTTCTGCTTCGTCGCCTTCTTGCAGCGACACGTGCTGCAGAATTTGGTCACTTTGAAATCCTTCCACGTCTTGCCCTCCTTCTGCTTGTGCAGACGGACGGTACCCACCCGCATATTGCAGGAGGTGCAGAACATGCCGAAGACGGTGCGCTTTCCTCGTGGCATAGCCGAAGGATGTTACTGAGGGATCGACAGAAGCGCAAGCCCGGCAAAAACGACCGAGAAGCTCACTATTTTGACCCGCAGGGACTGCATGGTGAGAACCTCGCGTGAAGCGATGCCTGGAAGCAGAGTCCAGAGCACCCACGCAAACAGAAGCACCAGGAACGGCTGGATGTTGCTGACAATGGAAATGAGCGAGATGGGACCGCTTTCATATGCCTTCGCGGTGAGGAGTGTCCCGGCGAAAAAACAAGTGATCACAATCGCGTTGAGAGCGACGAACGCAAATCCGTGATCTTTGAATGC
>CAYGGB010000017.1:517-10096 GCA_964349295.1 uncultured Candidatus Peribacteria bacterium
TCACGCCGCAGATGCGGGAAGATGAAAGGAATGAGCAGACAGAGAATCTCGCGCCCGAAGATGAGCCAGAAGAATGAGACAAAGACGCCACCACCGGATGCCACGACGTGTTTCTGCAGAAGATAAAACGGGACGTAGAGAAGAGGGAGAAGAATCAGCAGGAGAAAGTTCTGCATACTGCCAACATGCTTGCCCCAGAGCGACAGCAATCCGACACCGGAGAGTACGAGAACAACGCCCGTGAACTGGATCCACGTCCATCGCTCACCAAAAAAGAACATTCCCCCGAGACTAAGAAAAACCGTCAGGAACGCCCATGCAATATTCGTGACCGATACTTCGACACGATCAAGAATCAAAAAGAAAACCCGGTCGCCCAGATAGGAAAGACCGCCAACGGCAACGAGCGGCAACATCCACTCAGAACGGACCGGGAAGACCATGGCAAAAACCGCAATGGCAGACAGCGTGAACAGACTCTGATGCCACTGCAGGATCGTCGCCCGTTTCTCATAGTGACGGACGAGCGCCGAGTCAAAAATACTGACGAGCGCCCAGCAGGTGACGGAGAGAAGTTGGAGCGGGAGCCACATTGCTGGAGTATAGGCGACTATCTGGCATCCGGAAGACGCTCCCATAAACATTGCCACCATGTCCTGTAACTCTCAGCCAAGCCTGGGCTGACCATAACGAAGATCGTGACATCATCCCGAAGTTTTCCCAATTCCAGGCCGTTGAACGTGACAACGTGGTCCCCGAAAACATCCATCGTGGAATCGGTTGAGAAGTTCTCTGGCAGGAATTTATACGGCTTCCCAACGGACTTGATGACATGCGGCAACTTCTTTTGCACCTCATGATCGAAAATATGGTGATACCTGATGTTCTTCTTTTTCGCTTCTTTCAGAAACCATTCAGTAAAAGTGGCGAGGCGCGGATCGAACCATGCACCTTTCGCTCCAAGTGCGTAAATGTCTTCACCCGTCTTGAGCGCCAAACGCAGGTAGTTCTTCACTCCTTCAACGCCCTTGAAGATGTACGCCTGCTCAGGAGACTGATGTTTCTTATACCTGGAAAGGAGTGATGGCAATGCGGCGGTGATCTTGCGCTGCTTCTCTTCTACAAATTCAAGGAGCTTCCCTGGATCCACCGCTTCGTACGTGGTTTCCCGTTGCCCGAAGACTTCGTAGACTAGTCCCTTTTCGATGAGCCGGTGCAGTGAATCGTATGCATTGCTGCGATGAACCTTTGAACGCAGCGCAATCGTCGAAACTCCTGAACCGCCATAGGTAATCAGGGAATCATAGATCTTTGCCTCATTCGGACTGAGTCCGAGGTCCTCATATAGCTGGATGTCCATATGTTGTCATTATAGCAACAGTGTCGTGGTATTGGCTACAACTTATTTCCGTCTATACTTGACATAGTTTTATATTTCTTTCATATTTATATATGAAACCTAAAACTCTCCAGGCGCAGTACGGTACATCGACCATGCATGATGTAGGCGAGGATATGGAACTCGTCATCAAGCCAGTAAGAAAGGTGAATGCGGCAATAATGGACATTCAAACAAGCCTTGTGAAAAAGGATATCGATCAGATTTGCACAAGCGTACGAAACCTTGCTCGAACCTTACGATTGCAGGAAGAGGAATGTGATCCACGAGAGGAGTATCTACGATCTCAATGGAAAATTTCACCGGAGAAATGCATACAGACACTGAAAAATGCCTGTGTTGATCGGCCTGAATCGGAGATTGTCATCCGGTCGACCCGCAGTGTCGTGCCTCTGCGGCAGGGTACACACTTTGTTGATTCAGTAGCCAATGAGAGGGGTGACCGCAAAGTTGTTATCAACAGAGATAACCGCAAGACATTGCCCATGGAGACAAATGACGAGATGTTGCGTACCCGGATGATCGTTGGACCGGAAGATACCATCAGAATCTCGGCGGAACGGGAACGTCTCGTTCTCTTCAGTCTGCTGCATGCACCCGCCCAGACGTCGATGGATTTTCGCCCCGGCAATCCCGTCTATGCACGGTATCTCGACGGTGAAAAAGATACCTTTATGGCAGGAAGACACTTTGCAGCCGAAATGTTGGGAGACCCCTCGTGGCATGAATTAAAACTCGTGCCGAATTCCACACAGCTGAGTCACGAACACGTACATCCGCACATACGGCTGATCTACGTCACACAGGGCACAGGAAAACTGGAAACAGGAAGAACTTCAGCATGTAGCGACCAGACGTTTATGCTGGAGCCTGAAAAAGTCGTCATTCTTACTCCGGGAACCTGGCACAGGTTTTCCACCGGCTCAACAGGATTGACTGTGCAGCCCGTTCATCCCGTAACTCCTGCAAGTGGTGCAAGCGCAAATAGCCATGACATGTTTTTCGGAACTTGGAAGAACGATAAAGAAATGCTGGAAACAATCCAAAGAGGTGCAGTTCGCTAACCCTCATATTTTCACCCTCCCCCCATATATCCCTTCTCCGCTCCCGCCGTGCTCAGATAATTGAACGCACTGTTTGCCGCCACGCTTCCCTCCCCCGCTGCCGTCGCGAACTGCGCAAAGTAATTCGAGGCATTCGTGACGTCCCCTGCACCAAAGAATCCCGGGATATTCGTTGCCTGACGGGCATCTACTTTCAAATGGCCTTTGACATCCAACTCGGCACCCACCTGCTTGGCAAGCTCAACGGACGGGATGGCACCGACTTCAATGAAGACTCCGTCAACGGTGATGCTATCTGATCCATTGAACGGCTTCGCCAGTTTCACGGACCGGACCTTCATGTCGCCCAGAACCTCCGTTATCTGGTTCTCCAGAACCATGACGATATTCTTCCGCTCTTTCACTTTCTCGACCCAGTACGGCTCGGCACGAAAATCCTTCCGGCGATGGATCAGGTACACCGTCTTCGCCACCTGCGCAGCGATCGCCGCACCCTCCACCGCGCTGTCCCCTCCTCCGATCACCGCAACGTCTTTGTTCTTGTAGAAAAATGCATCGCACGTCGCGCAGTACGTGACGCCTTTGCCGGAGAATTCTTCTTCACCTTTGACGCCCAAGTGACGTTTTGCCGATCCCGTAGCGAGAATAACCGTCTTTCCCTCCGCAATTTCCCCGTTCTGATACGTGAGCCGGAAGCCGCCGGAAATTTTTTCGATTTTGGTGATGTATGCGACTTTGTGCGTCACCTCCTCGAAACTGGTTGCATGCTTCATGAACTTCTCCATCAGATCCGGTCCGCGGATATCAATCTCCCCGGGCCAGTTTCCCACTTCCGCTGCCGTGATGCCCATGCCACCTTCGACACCGCCGACGAGAAGCGTCTTGAGCTTGTAGCGGGCAGCGTAGATGGCGGCAGTGTAGCCGGCGCAGCCGAGGCCGATGATGATGACGTCGAACATGCGAAAGTATTATGTATGAAGTATTAGGTATTTGGTATATCGAAATACATGATACGTAATACCTAATACATAATACCTATACTACCCACCCCCTCATCCTCATCGTCTCCACAATCCTCTTCACCCCCAACAGGAACGCTGCTTTCCGGTATGGAATCTTGCGACGATGGACTTCCCTGCGTACATCCTTGTATGCGGTAAGCATGATCCGCTTGAGATCGCGGTCGACCTGTCCGTCGGTCCATTGTTCTCCGGACCGTCCCTGCGTCCACTCGAAATAGCTGACAGTGACGCCGCCCGCATTGGCGAGAACGTCGGGAACCACTTTGATTTTACGTTTGTCGAGGATGACATCCGCTTCCGGTGTCGTCGGACCGTTCGCGAGTTCGATGATGTACTTTGCGCGGATCTTCCTGGCATTCTTCTCCGTGATCACGTTATCAAGCGCCGCAGGAATCAGGATATCGCATTCCAGCTCCAGCAGTTCTTCGTTGCTCACCTGCTGCACACCGTCCATCTTCATCTTCTCAATATCGCAGACCGAGCCCTCGCAATACTCACCCGTGACAGACCCTGTCTTCGTTTTGTATTTCTCAATGCGCACCGGATCGAGTCCTTCGGACGATGTGATGCCTCCATGGGAATCGGACACACCCACCACGGTGTAGCCGGCATCGTGCACCAGACGCGCCATCGCCCCTCCCGCATTGCCGAACCCCTGGATGACAACACGGAGGCTGCGCGGGTCGAGACCCTCGCCTTCGATCAGTTCCTGAAGGATAAAGAACGCGCCGCGGGCGGTCGCGGTGTCGCGTCCCTGCGAACCGTCAAATGCGAGCGGCTTTCCGGTAATCATCGCCGGAGCGTATGTCTTTGTGAGTTGTTCATATTCATCGCGCATCCAGGCCATGATCGCGGGTGTGGTGTTCACATCGGGCGCAGGGATATCGATATCGGGTCCGATATGATCTTTGAAAGCACGAACGTACGCGCGGGAAAGCTCCTGCAGCTCGCGCCTGGACAGCGATTTCGGATCGCACTGGATACCGCCTTTCGCGCCGCCAAAGGGGACGCCGACGACCGCTGTCTTGATCGCCATCAACGCCGCAAGCGCCTTCACCTCATCCTCATCAGCATCCGGATGGAAACGAATGCCCCCTTTGTACGGGCCGCGCGCGTTGTTGTACTGCACACGGAAAGCAGGAAACGTGGTTTTCTTTCCGTCGTCCATTGTGATCATGATGTCCTTCTGATGATTGTGCTGCGGTTGCAGCAGAAATTTCTTTTCCGCAGGCGAAAGCTTCAGCTCCTGCATCGCATCGTTAAGATTCTTCAGAAAGCGCCGATAGGGACTGCCTGCTGCCACGTCACCTAGACTACCCAACGACAAAATTCTTACAAGCCCAGTGGCAGGTCAGCACGACATCGATATGCCACAGGCATCGCACACGGCATCCAGAACCTGATTCTGCGCAGTCAATGATGTCGAGGCAGCAGCGTGTGCACGATCATGATCGACGGAAAACGCACGCCAGACTTTGAGGTGCTTCTCTTCCTTGAGATGTTCGTCAAAGTAGATCTGCGCGTCTTCGGAATCGAGACCGTAGAATTTGCAGAGACCGTCTTTCTTGGTCGCGGCAATTGCCGGGAGTTCGGCCTCAAGTGCGTACATGCCCGTGATGCCCTCTTCTTTTCCTGCTTCCGCCAACTTCTCCAGCGTATCAACAGCAGCCCGGACTTTCATCGACGGCTGATGGGCGACGAGTTCACTCTCCAGAATTCCGAGACTTTTCGCGAAGCGCTTCCACAGCTCCACGTGCTCCTGCTCTTCCTGCATGTTCTCCTGAATCTGCAGCTTCAGATTCTTGTCCGCAACACGATCCGCAACGCGCGCGACAATCCCCGGAATCCGATTCACCAGATGAAAATACTCTTTTGCGTAGATCCGCAGATCATCTAACGTCAGTTCCCCCTTCGACCACGCGACATAGAAAGGGTGCTTGAGGAGGCTGCGTGATAAGATGAGAGGATCGAGGGCGGAGAGAAGCATGTCATTAAGGGGGAAGACCGACTCAGGCTAAGACAGGATCGTCGGCGAATCAATCAGATGTTCGGCTTATCGCACCGACCGGTATCCCCCCACGAGTCCATTTTTGCTCAGCACGATCTGCCAGAGCTGCGTCCAACGCGCACGGAACGCCGCGGCGCAGCTGAGCAGGTAATATTCCCACATACGCCGGAACCGCTCGTCATGGGCCGACTGGATCAGCGGCCAGTTCGCACGGAAGTTGCGGTGCCACGCCAGCAACGTTCTGTCGTAATCCGCTCCGAAATTGTGCCAGTCCTCCATCACGAACCCATCCTCAACCTCGGACATGATCTGTGCGGCGCACGGCAGCACCGAATGCGGAAAGATGTAATGCTCCAGCCACGGGTCGGGTGCGGCGCCGGCATTCTGGCCTATCGTATGAAGCAGAAACAGGCCTTCGTCGTCCAGGCACCGGTACACAACGTCCATGAACGTGCGGTAATTTTTCGGCCCGACATGTTCGAACATCCCCACAGACACGATCTTGGTGAAGGAGCCGCGGATGTCCCGGTAATCGGCGTCGACGATCTCGACCGGGAATCCGCGGCACCATTCCTGCGCAAACAGAATCTGCTCCTGTGAAATATTCACGCCGGTCACATGGCACCCGAACCGTTCGGCAAGAAATCTCGCGAGCCCGCCCCAGCCGCAGCCGATATCCAGCACGCGATCGGACGAGGTGATCTGGAGCTTCTGCGCGATCAGATTGAGCTTGCGCTCCTGCGCCTCGTTCAGATCGTCTGTTCCACGGAAATACCCGCAGGAATACTGCATCCACGGGTCGAGGAACGCCCGGAAAAGATTGTTCCCCAGATTATAATGCTCCTCGGCCACGGTCCGCGCCCCGCGTTTCGTCTGAAGGTTCAGCATTTTGGATTTGAGAGCCTCGACCACGAGCGGGAAATTGAATGATATTTTTTTGTGGAGTCCCGATCGCATGGCACGGAAAAAGAATTCGTCCAGGCGGACGCAGTCCCACCATCCGTCCATGTACGACTCGCCAAGACCCAGTGTTCCGTGCGACAGCACGCGCGAATACAGCCTCGGATCGTTGACGCGGATATCCCACGGGCGGTTGCCGCCGATCCGGATATCGGCAAGAGCTGCAAGATCACGTACGGTCTGCTCTGAAGAGGAGATACCAGGAATGACAAGGGAAGGCACGGGAGATAAGACGTGCATTCCGGTCAATTCTTACATCTATCAGTGCACCATCTCAAACAACCACCCATAAATCCGCTGCGCCCCTTCCACCAGACGCGGTCCCGGTCTGTTCAACAACGAATCATCAATCACGCGGACATGACCATTGCTGACCGCGCGGAGACCGGACCATCCTTCCCGTTCCATCAGAATCTTTTTCTCCGCAAGCGATCCCGCGCCGCACCACGAAATGATAATGAGATCGGGGTCGAAGGCCTTCACCTCATCAAGAGATACCTCGCGACTCAGGACCGGCGATTGCAGGGGCGTTGCATGTTGCGCCCCTACGGGAAATGATTCTCCTCCGGCGATACGGATCACCTCCGGCACCCAGTTGCCCGAGACCATCGGTGGAAGATGCCATTCTTCGATGTAGACGCGCGGTCGTTTCACAATCCCGTTGATCATGATTGCCGCACGTTTCTTCACATCATTGAATCCCTGCTGCATTTTCAGCACCAGATCCTCCGCCTCCATCGGTCGCTCAAGAATCGTCCCAAGCTGCCGGATCGATTCGTAAATATCATTGATCGACCGCGGGTCCTGATGCACCACTCCGAATTTTTCGAGCCGGAGTTCTTCAGCAAGTTGCCTCTGGATGACCGTTCCGGTAAGAACAATCTCCGGTGCGAATTTCTTCAATTCATCCGCGATGATTTCCTGATGTCCATGCAGATGCGGCAGCGACTTCACCTGATCCGGAAAATTACTGAACTGATCGACACAGACAATGTCTTTCCCCAGTCCGAGCGCGAAGAGGATTTCGGTGGCGGCGGGTGAGAGTGAGGCGATGCGCATCGCTGTTTCGGGTTACGAGTTTCGGGTTGCGAGTCCTGATTTTATCCCGAAACCCGCAACTCGTAACCCGCAACTTCGACGTATTCACCCCAGCATCATCGTCGCAACCACAAAGTAGATCAGGAGACTCAGGATATCCTGCACAATTGTCGCAATGGGTCCGCTGGCGTTTGCGGGGTCCGACCGGAAACGGCTGAAGAGATACGGAATAAGAAGTCCTGTCAGCAGCGAGGACATCACGGCAATACTGAGTGCGAGGCCAATGGTCACACTGACGCGGGCATTGCCGTGCAGCAACAGGCTCATGAGCGTGAATGCGCCCGCGCAACAGAGACTGATGACGGCGGTGACCGTGAGCTGCCGGAAAAAATACCGCATGAACGGAATCTTCCGGTCAAAGGCGAGGTCACGGATGATGAACGCCTCGGTCTGCGTTCCGACGGCGCTGCTCATGTACACGACCAGCGGAATAAACGCCGCAAGAATCAGGTTCTGCGAAAGTGTCTGCTCGAAGAAGCCCACCACCTCGGCTGCGAATATTCCGCCAAGCAGTCCCAGCAACAGCCAGGGAAGACGGTGGAGAATCGACGTGTGCAGCGGCAGTGTCAGCACGTTGTCGAACAGCGGATGCCCGTGATGGACGCCGGCGCGGCGCAACATGTCCTCATGCGTTTCCTTGTAGAGAATATGCAGAAGCGTGTCGCCGGGGATCGATCCGAGAAACGTCCGGTCATGATCGACGACGGGCACAGCCTTGATGCCGTTCTGCAGGGCAAGATATGCCGCCTCTTCCTGGTGATGCCCGGGATGCACCCACAGGAGACCCGAGCGCGTACACACATCGCCGACGGCCGCGGACTGCTTTGCTCTGAACAGTTCATGCAGCGAGATCACGCCCGTGAGCTTGCGGCTGTCATCGAGAACGTACACGTACTGCATCGCGTCGAAGTCCTTCGCATGCCGCTCGAGCATGGTGCGGATGTCCCCCACGGTTTTCTCCGGTGTCGTCACCGGAACATTCGCGGTCATGCGCCGGTGTGCGGGTGACGGGGAGCCGGATCCGGAAGCGGAAAGTGATGAATGCGACATTCCGTATAGTATAGCGTATTTCCCGGCAATTCGCACGCGGCCATTTATTCCCGACCCCGCTCATTGACAGGCAAAACGCTTGTGATAAATTCGTACACTTTTCCTTTCTCAATATGCAAAAAATTCATGAAAACCTGGATCAAAGATTTGTTTCGAATCAACCAGAAAAAAGAGCGGCAACAGTGAGGTTGATGCTTGAACATATCCGAGGCTCACTCCTCTCAGCAATAGCAGAGCTAGGAACAAAAATGACAACCAATTCTCCGGAGAAAGTTGTGCAAGCGGTTATTGAGGGTACCACCCAATATGAAGCAAAATTATGTGCGGAAGCGCGTTTACTTGGATGGGATAACGATCATGAAAGTTCAGTAGGCGTTGGTGTACGCATTTTTCTTACATCTGCTGGCATGGATATAGCACTCGATAATGAATCGAGAAGTTCCCCAAAAGGACACCCGCGAAAAAGATCTGCTTTCCAGCAATCCGGACAAGCCTGGATGATTTCTGTCCCAAAAGGGACATTTTTCGTCTGCTCGAATGGTCATGAATGGGTACAATTTTTTAACGACGTTCAAGATGAAAGACGCGAACTTCCATTCTCCCATTCCTATGAAGAGGTTGTACGAGTCGAAGGCAATGATGGCACATTTTGGCAAAACCCCTGGTATCGACCGGACGGATCAAGGAGGCCGGAAGAGGAATTTGTCACCTTAGCGAATCGATTTAGGCCACTTAAAAATCGCTATCTTGATCATTCATCCTCTTGATATTTAAAGATGCTTCTTCGTGAAGCGGATTCGAGAATATAGACAAAATGCATAGCAGACTATTTTGAGCCCGGCTTCGCTTGCGAGCTTCGCCGCGGCATCCGGCTAATGAGGCGACAGTCGCGGCGTAGTCTCGGTTGCTCGAGGGCAGCCGGACGAAGCCGGATGGTGCCGAAGGAGGGAGTCGAACCCTCACACCTTGCGGTACACG
>CAYGGB010000018.1:0-10065 GCA_964349295.1 uncultured Candidatus Peribacteria bacterium
CTGCGTCTGGACGTCCGCCGTATCGACAAGATCACCGAGAAGCTCGGTAAAGAAGAAGGCGGAAGTGCTGCAGACCAGGAAGTTGTTGGCAGCCGCACGCGCGTGAAGGTCGTGAAGAACAAGGTGGCCCCCCCGTTCCGGCAGGCCGAGTTTGATGTCATTTACGCGTCCGGTATCAGTAAAGAAGGCGAAATCCTCGACTTGGGCGTCAAATATGGCGTCCTGGAGAAAGCTGGCGCTTTCTTCCGCTATGGCGAGGAAACCATCGGTCAGGGGCGTGATCAGGCGCGCCTGTTCCTTGTGCAGAACCCCAAGATCTCTGAGAAGATCGAAAAGCAGATCAGGGAGGCATCTGTACGAGTCTAAATATCCTCTTTTCTTGTATGTTTTCTGTCATTCACTACATCGGCTTCAGTCGTTCACAGATCGCCAAATTCTCAGACATGTTTTCAGACGCTGGTCAGGTATTTCTTGCTTCTGTTGTCCTCCCCTCCATTGGTTGGGGAGGACACGTAAATACCTGGGGAATATGTAGCGGTATTCTTATCACTACGATACTATTTGCGATAGCTTTGCGTCTGGTTCGCAATGTTCCTGCATCTCTATGACTCCTGATACAGCTCTCATGATCTTCTACCTCTTCGGAGGCGTTCTTTGTTTTATTGGCGGAGTGATCGCGTACGCCAATCGGCATTCACTTCCGCCGAAATCGTGACCGTCATAGATTACACCATCGGTATAATTGCGATTATTTTGGCTTTGGCCGGACTGTTTCTGGCATTCAAGAAGTAATCATGTCTCAAGAACTCTACAACGATGGCAAGTGGCGGATTGTGAAAGAGACAGCGAAATTGCCTGATGGACGAACCAAAACTGTCGAACGTGGATATCGGTCAGATGTTGCGAGTATTTTGGCTTTTCCAACGCCTACAACGATTTTACTGCTCCGTGAATACCGGGCTTTTGACGGTCTTTGGGTCTGGATGCTTCCGACCGGTCATGTCGACAAAGAGAAAGATCCTCTTGTTGCCGCAGAGAGAGAGCTCCGTGAAGAGACGGGCTTCCGGGCGAAGAAAATTCGGCATTACTGCACAGCAAAGCACTCGGAAACGTTCGTCTCACTGAATCATTTCTATATCGCATCCGATCTGGTTCATGATCCGCTCCCGCAGGATGATGACGAAATGATTGAGGTGCATGAAATGTCACTGCAGGAAGCGATTGACCGTGTTCTCAACTGTCCAAATCCGCGAATGCCCAGTGCCTTTGCTCTTTTGCGCTATTCCCGGGAACATCCGGAGCTTGTTTGAAGAACTTTCCACATGATATCCACATTGCTTACGCAGATTTCGTCAACTTCTCATCAGACAAACCAGTCCGATTTCTTTTCCGTTTCAGAGCAGCCCACTACACTCTGAACTCTGACTGGCATTTTTCACTTTTCTTTTTTCACTCCTGTCATGCCCACCGCGTTCGCACCACCGCAGAACCGGCTCCTCGAAGGACAGCCCCATTCCACGGAGGCGGAACGCACGGTTCTGGGTGCACTGCTGCTGGATCCCGAAGCAATTATCAAAGTGTCCGATCTCCTCAAGCCGGAGGATTTCTACGATCCTACACACCGCCTCGTCTATCAGGCGATCTGGGAGCTGTACCAGGACCATGAGCCGATCGACTTCGTCACCGTGAGCGCAAAGCTTGCGGACAACAAGAAAGTGCAGGACATCGGCGGAAGTGTGTTCCTCGCGCAGCTTGCCTCCTCGGTGCCGACATCGTCCCACGTCTACCAGTACGGCCAGATCGTCAAAACAAAGGCCGTACACCGCCGCATCATCGAAGCCGGGCAGAAGATCACGGGGCTCGGATACGAAGAGGACAAGCCCGTGGTCGAGCTGCTCGATGCTGTCGAAAAAACAATTTTCCTCATCTCCAACACGTTTCTCAAAGACAAGTTCATCCATATCCGTGATGTCCTGGACGCACGCTACGAAAAATTCTCCGAAATGCATGAATCCAAAGATGACAACGCCATCAAGGGCGTTCCCACGGGTTTCGCCGCACTCGATTACAAACTCTCCGGTCTGCAACCGTCCGACTTGATCATCATCGCCGGACGCCCCAGCATGGGAAAAACCGCTCTGGCGCTCAATATTGCACAGAATGCCGGTATCCGTTTCCATAAGACTGTCGGTATCTTCTCTCTGGAAATGAGCAAAGAACAGCTGGTCGACCGCCTCTTCGCGTCCATGCTCGGCGTTGACTCCTGGAAACTCCAGCGCGGCAAGCTCGACGACAGCGATTTCCAGAACATGGGTCCCATCATGGACGAGCTCAACAAGGCGAACATCTTCATCGACGATTCCGTCGCTTCCTCCATGCCCGAGCTGCGCGCGAAAGCCCGACGCCTCCAGATGGAACACGGCCTCGATCTTCTCATCATCGACTATCTCCAGCTCATGAGCACCGGCAACAACAGCTACGCAGGCAACCGCGTGCAGGAAATTTCCGAAATCTCCCGCTCCCTCAAGCAGATCGGGCGCGAACTGCATGTGCCGATCATTGCTCTCTCGCAGCTCAGCCGCGCAGTCGAAAGCCGCCCGGGAAATATCCCCCAGCTCAGCGATCTCCGTGATTCCGGTTCCATCGAACAGGATGCCGACATCGTGCTAATGATGTACCGCGAGGATTACTACGAAGAGGACTCCGACCGCCCCGGCATGACAGACCTCTATATCCGCAAACATCGCAACGGCCCCATCGGGCGGGTGGAACTGATGTTCAAGAAAGAGCAGACGCGCTTCTACGATGTCGACAAGGCGCATGCGTCCAAGTCGAGGCCGGATGACAATGAGTAGGCTCTATTCGGGACGGCGCAGGATATTCACCCCGCGGGATTGTTCGAGCTGGGCATTTGCGACGCTATAGTCCAGCCGCGTCTCCCCCAGTTCTTTCCAGAAGGCCTGAACATCCGTATTGATTCCGGAAACTTTTATAGCTTCTTCCAGCCGTACCTGCATATTTATAAGAGTACTCTTCATTTTCTTATCCGCATCGACGGATAAGCGCATTCCGCGAACTGTTCCGGTTGCACCACCGATAAAGCGTCCTAATCTTCCGAGATTCTGTATTTGTTTTTCGCCATATTGAATGTTCTTTTCCGTGGCTTCAATTCTGGATGCAATACGACCTCGCAGGTCGCCCAGCTCTTTTGTCCTGGCTTCATTTTCAGCAGATTCTTTGGCCAGTTTTGCAGCAGCCTTGTCCGCTTCCTCCCGTGCGGCATCAGTGTCTGCCTTCTCTTTCGCTGCCTTGTCTGCTGCATTTTTGAGAGCTTTGGCAGTTTTCTCCCTCGCGGCATCGACGTCCGCCTGGACTTTTTCGCCTGCTGCCCGAACAGCGTCCGCATCAGCTTGTTCTTTTATGCGGGTGTTTTCCCGTGCAGCAGCCTGGATAGCACCAGGCCGGACAGGACCAAATATGGGACCATTGGCATTGATTCTGTAATAGAACGGACGGTTTGTCTGAATAGTGATGCTATTCCGATTCGTCGCTCCACGCTCCATGTAATAGCCGTTATCTGCGTAGTTACCTTGTGCACTCGTAGTGGAATTGAAACTCTCCCATGATGGAACAAATGAAGTGGCTGACCAGCTTTGTGGATACCGCGGATCGGGTGTTCCCTGCTCAAAACGGAACTGCAGATTGCTGCCGGCTGGAACGTCCACGGACGACTGCGCTACGAATGTGTTATTCCCGAGAGGAATGTCGGCGAGTGGAGTGATAGGACCATGCGCCTTTTGAGTTTCCTGACGCGTGGTGTCGGCTTCGATTGGATTCCGACGCTGATCGGGTGTGTTTTGCTGTTCAAAGGTTGCCATAGAGTTGATGGGAGAAATCTGGTAATTATAGCAGAAAGAAGCCATGAATGACAGTACCGGCACACTGTGCTGGTATCGAATGGAAGCCCGGACCGGTTTTCTGTATTGTTCCTCTATGGATCCTCTTGCCGCACTCCCTCCACGACCCGATCTCTCACTTCTAGCGATCCTCGGATACACGTTTTTTGCCTTCGTCCTCGGTCTTGCTCTCACGCCTGGATTCATCTCATTCCTGCGCCGTAACAAATTGGGAAAGCAGCTCAGGGTGGAAACGGTGGACGGCCGGGAAGCGTCGATTTTCCGCAAGTATCACGAGAAAAAATTCGGCACACCGACTATGGGAGGCATTCTGATGTGGGGATCGATTGTCCTGACGATCGCTTTTTCCCGTCTTCTTTCTTATACGGGACTCGTTGAAAATTCCCTTCTTCAGCGGGGTCAGGTGTACATTCCGCTCTTCACGCTGCTCTCGCTCGGCATTCTTGGCGCGATTGATGATTATCTGAACATCGTGGGCGCGAACGAAGAACAATGGAGCCGGCTCATCCCCAAAATCCGTGCGTGGTTCATTGGCGCGATTTGCATGATCGCCGTTGGTCTCGCGATCGCATTATGGTCGGGTTCACTGCATTCTCTCCTGCAGGTTCCTTTCTCGGGACGTCCAAGTTCCAGTCTGATCGGCATCCTGTTGTTTCTTGTCGTGCTTTTCATTCTTCTGCTGTTTTTGGGATTCAGCGGTGCAGTCGTTGACGATATCCTTCATCGTTTCGTCATGCGTGAAGGCAAAAAACGCGGTCTCGGAGTTCTGCCCAAAATCACGTCGCTTCTCGCACTGAGCTTTATCGCTGCCGCCTGGTTCTATTTCAAGAACGGATACGATGATGTGTCGATCCCCTTCTTTGGAGTCATCACTCTTGGCTGGTGGTACATTCCGATGGCGATGTTCGTGATCGTTGGTACGGCAAACGCGGTCAACGTCACCGACGGTCTCGACGGTCTCTGCGGTGGACTGCTCGTGATCGCCTTCGGCTCGTTCGGCGTGCTCGCCTTTATCAGCGGACTGACGGTGCTTGCCGCTTTTTGTGCTGTCGCAGCCGCAGCTATTGCCGCATTTCTTTGGCACAACGTGCCCCCTGCCCTCTTCTATATGGGGGACACGGGATCGCTTGCGCTCGGCGGATCGCTTGGCGTCATTGCGCTCATGACCAATCAGGTCGCATTGCTTCCCCTGATCGGAGCGGTATTCGTGATCGAAATGCTCTCCGTGATCATCCAGCTCACGAGTAAAAAGCTCCGCGGCGGCAAAAAAGTCTTTCGTGCGGCGCCGATTCATCATCATTTCGAAGCGCTGGAGTGGGGTGAGAGCAAGGTGACGATGCGTCTCTGGATTATCGGGGGTTTTTGCGCACTTCTGGGAGTGATTATTGCGTTGTATTCGCGTTGAAGGATTTCCTAGAATCTGCAATGATCCGGTCATGTTGAAAGTCGCCATCAACGGATACGGACGCATCGGTCGTATTGTTCACAGGCAGCTTGTCGAGCGGTACGGAAAAGAGGTCGCTGTGGTTGCGATCAATGCGTCCAGCGATGCTGCAATGCGGCAATATCTTCTCCGCTATGACACTCTTCATGGCCGTTTTGGCGGCACTGTGGAGATCGACGGCGAGCATCTCCGTGTGAATGATGTCCCGGTGCGCGTCGTCCGTGAGCGCGATCCGGCAAAGTGCCCGTGGAAAGAGCTGAATGTTGATGTTGTTGTCGAAGCGACGGGAAAATTCCGGAGCAAAGACCAGTGCATGGCGCACATCGCTGCCGGAGCGAAAGCCGTGATCATCACCGCACCGCCCAAGGATGAGACAACGATGATCGTGCGGGGCGTGAATGACGACGCTTTGAGGGGTGCGATGCCCGTTGTCAGCGCCGCATCGTGCACCACAAACTGCATTGCACCGGTGTTCAAGGTTCTCGATGAGGCAATCGGCATCGAACGTGGTCTCGTCTGCACGACCCATGCGTACACAACGTCCCAGAATCTGCTCGATAATTCCACAGACAGTTCCAAGATGCGCATAGCACGTGCTGCAGCGATGTCCATCATTCCATCAACGACGGGTGCGATCAAGGCGTGCACCAAACTTTTTCCGCATCTCAAGGGCAAGGTGGACGGTATGGCGCTGCGGGTTCCCGTGCCTGACGTATCAGCGGCATATCTGGCACTTCAGATGAAGAAAAAAACTTCAATTGAAGAAGTGCATGATGCCTTGGCCAAGGCCGCCAAGGGGCCGCTCAAGGGTATTCTGGCCATCGAAAAGGATCTGCTCGTTTCCGCGGATTATCTCACCGACGCACATTCGAGCACCATCGATATGGATTCCACTGCAGTCATCGATGGCACGATGGTTCAGCTTCTCAGCTGGTACGACAATGAGTGGGGATACGGGATGCGGGTTACCGAAATGACTCTGAAACTTGGTGAGTTTCTCTGACAATTTGACTGGTCGCAGATTCGAACTTGCTCGTTTCTTCGTTACTTCGTCAAACTTCCACCCGGTTCGACGAAGCCACGAAGTAACGATATGCGTCCGTGTAAGAAAATCATCAACATGGTACACTTTGGTCATGCCTACCCCCCGTCCTTCGCTCAACGATCACCTCTTCCGCGTTGGAAAAATCCCCGATGAACTCCGGCATCTGATCCTTCACATCGCGACGGCTGCCAAATATGTGCAGTCGGCGATCAGGACAACCGAAGCCGGTCTGGCAGGGACCATGAACCAGTTCGGTGAGCAGCAGGTGAAGCTCGATGTGCTGAGTGATGACATCATCTGTCAGCACCTCAAGGAAAGCCGTCTGGTGGCGACGTATATTTCCGAAGAGCAGAAAGACGTGATCGAACTCTCGTCCAAGGCGCCGTATTCTGTTGTCTTCGATCCGCTCGACGGTTCATCGCTTGTCGACGCGAACTTTGCCATCGGCTCGATTTTCGGCATCTACAAAGGCCATGAACTGATTGGCAGGAAGCCAAAAGAACAAGTCGGTGCGCTGTACGTCATCTACGGCCCCCGCACTCTTCTCGTGTACTGCACGGGTAACGGCGTGCATGAATTCATCCTGAACGACGTCGGCGAGTTCATCCTATTGCGTGAATATCTCGGTGTTGGGGACAAAGCGAAGAACTTTGCGCCCGGGAATCTCAACTCGATCCTGGAGGACAAGCCCTATCACGATGTCTTCCACGCCTGGAACAAGGACAAGATGACGCTGCGGTATTCGGGCTGCATGGTCTCCGATGTTCATCACATCCTGAGCAAAGGCCAGGGAGTGTTCACGTATCCGGCCGGGTCGAAATATCCTGACGGTAAGCTGCGTCTCGTCTTCGAGTGCGGCCCATTCAGCTACCTGATGACCAACGCGGGCGGCGCGGCATCGGATGGGAAAATGGACATCATGGAGAAGAAAATAACGGACGTTGATCAAAGGACGCCGATAATCATAGGTTCAGCGAAAGAAGTTGAGCGAGTGTGTGACATTCTTGCGAGAAAGAATTAGGAATAAAGAATTATGAATTGTGCTTAATTCTTTATTCATAATTCCTAATTCTTCGTTCGTCAGTCCCAATACGGCTCCTTCAGCGCCACTTCAATAACCTCATCCAGCGTCTTCGTCGGTTCTTTCTTGCGGGGCTTTCCGTCGACTTTGAAAACATTCTTCATCGATTTGTACGTTCCCCAGGGGTAACACTTCCTCCACGACCGGCGGCGTTCCTCTTTGCCGGGTTCTGCGGGCTTTGGGATATAGATGAGCGACTTTGGCAGGCCGCTTTTGTTCCATTCGACTTTGGACACGACGGTATTGAGATCGGGATCAACGTAGACCAGATCGAACGGTTGCCATGCGGGGATGTCGGCCGGAGGCTGCAGCTCGGTTTCAGTCATCTGAATGGAGCTTAGCAGGATTCAGGGTTCAAAAAAACAGGAATCAGGCCATGTAATCCCTGAAACCTGACCTTTGATTCCTGAATCCTACGGATAGAGAGGATGATCCTCTGCAGCTGGAGCCGGAGGCGGTGGCGGTGGCGGAGGCGGTGCAGACAGCGTCTCCTTCCTGTCCGACGGACTCTCATGATCTTCCGGATGATGGAACAGTTCTGTGCCGGAGCTCCTGCGTTGCTCAAGGTACCGGAGGACAGCTTCGAACAATGCGACGAGATTGCCCACAAGACAGAAGTACACGCCGAAACGCACTTCCATTCTCGAGAATTCAAACGTGACTTTGGTGAGGACGGTCAGCGACGCGAGAACCAGAATGGAGGCCTGTGATGAAACGAGCAGACGCACGAGTTCCTTGTAGCGTTTGCGGATCAAAACCGGGCCGCCCAAGAGGGGCACAAGCGTCAGGATCAGAAGAAACACGTTGAACAGAAAGACGGCAATACCAAGAAAAGAGGTGTAGAACCCGAAACCCGTGTACGTGACCGAATCGCCACCCAGCCATTCGCCGCTCATCCATGGCAGAAAAACGCTGACGGCAGCCACAATCGCGCCGGCGTTGAGGATCCGTTCCTCCAGCTCCAGCGAGAGCAGACTGCGGACGAAGCGTGATTGCATGGGCTCAGAATAGCATATTTTCTGATAGTCTGTGGACATGCAGAATCCGCTCGTCATCGATGTGCGCGAAGCATGCCGGGCGCAGAAAACCGGCAAGGGCCAGTGGACGTATGGTTTTGTCTCTGAACTCCTGCGTCGCGATCATCCTCTTACGGTCGTGACTGATGATAACGTTCCTGCTGCGTGGAAAAAAAATGGTTGCGTCGTGGTGAGAATTCCTGGGAAAGGATTGCGGTGGCATCTGCGTGTTCTTCGGTGGCTCCGCAAACATCCGGGCGTCACGTACGTCAGTCCGGTCAGCTATATCGTTCCTGCGCTCGTGCCGTCATCCGTCCGCTGCATTCCCATTGTTCATGATCTTATCGCGTTTCTCGGCGAGCCGCATGACAGAAAGGCGACATTCATTGAAAAAATCACGCTGCCCCGGGCCGTCAGAAAATCGTTCCGTGTCTGTGTTATCAGTGAATCGACCCGGAAGGATCTGATGGTGAGATATCCGCATCTTCTTGCCAAAAAAGTGACACCGGTATTTGCAGGACCCATGCAGCCGCACCCGGTCCGGTCACAACCGGATGGCAAAACGATCCTCTCCATCGCCACGCTCTGCCCCCGCAAGAACCAGCTCCGTCTGATCCGCGCATTCGCGTCGCTTCCGGAAACTCTCCGGAAAAATCACTGGCTGATCCTCGGCGGTGGCCGCGGGTGGCATGATCAGGAGATAGTTGATGCTGCGCGGAACACGCCGAACGTCGAGTGGCGTGGGTACATCGACGCTACGACCTATGAATCTTTGTTGCACACATGCGAAGTGTTCGCACTCCCCTCTCTCTATGAAGGTTTCGGTATGCAGATTCTCGATGCACTGCAACGGGGAATTCCCATCCTCACGAGCGACCGCGGGAGTCTGCGTGAACTTGCGGATGGAGCAGCGTTGATCGTCGATCCGGAGAATGTTGAATCTATCGCGGCCGGTCTGGAAAAACTGCTGACAGATGAGTCTTTGCGCACGAAGCTGCGGGAAAAAGGTCTGCAACGGGCAGAGTTGTATTCGTGGAGAAGGACTGTGGATTTGTTTCTGAAAAGCTTATCATAGCCTGCGCATGCTCAAATATCGCCGCATCGGCATCACAGTGAAATCTGATCTGAGCGAGAAGGACGGCGTCGTGCAGGGCGTGCTGGATATCATCAAAAAATCCGGCGGTCAGGTGTGTATTGACCGGGATCGTCTCAAGTCACTTTCCTGTACAAAGGGACTTCCGGGATTTGCGGCGGCAAAGGATATTGATCTGCTGATCATTCTCGGCGGAGACGGGACGATTCTCCGGTCCGTCCGCGAGCTGCAGAATTTTTCGGTGCCGATCCTGTCCATCAACCGCGGCAACGTCGGGTTTCTTGCGGAGATGAGTGTTGATGAGGTTCCGGCGCTGCTTCCGGAATTCCTCGCCGGCAAAGGCGTCATCGATGAACGGAGCGTGCTGCGTGTCGTCGCGAAGAGAAAAAACAAGACGTTGATCGACGGGTATGTTTTGAACGAAGCCGTCATTTCCCAAGGAGCCATCTCGCGCCTCATCGATCTGAAG
>CAYGGB010000019.1:0-9844 GCA_964349295.1 uncultured Candidatus Peribacteria bacterium
GAACTGACTACGCCTGCCTCTTCAGGGCAGCGCTCTACCGGTGAGCTACAGGGCCATTCAGGTCTCTTTATGAATTCTATCAATAACTTTCCGTATTGAGAAGCCCAAGAATCATGCGTATGGGCGGATGACCAGCAAGATTCGCATTTGATTTTTATTGTCCAAACAATCCTGCCGCAACGCGTTTCATCATTTCATTGAGTTCGTAGCGGGCAGTTTGCTGTGAAAAAGAATGAGTCCCCTTTTCCGCAGTTCTTCCAGATCATCCTGAATAGCAGTCGAGTTTTCTTCCATGTCCCATGCAGCTGCAACCGCTTCCATACCAAAGTCACTGGGCCAATCAGAAAGAAGGGACCAGTTAGTGGCGAGATCAAGGTTGCCATCACGGACAAGCTGCGCCGCAGCTTCGCGCATATCCAATTCCTCCTGTGAAATTTTCCTAGATTCCATAATAGCATTGTACGTGATAATTGATTTTTGTGCTATAGCGCCCCCAAATCCAATTCCTCGTTCATTTCGATCTGCCTGACGAATTCTTTGTCGTGGCTCACGAGGATCAGTCCTCCTTTATAGACATTGAGTGCTTCGGCGATCACGGGGATGTGTCGAAAATTGATGTGATTGGTCGGCTCGTCGAGAATCAGGAGCGTGGGCTTCTGGAGGAGAAACCGCGCGAAGCAGAGCAGGCCTTTTTGCCCTTCAGACAAGGATCCGACTTTTGCCTGGACCTTCTCTCCTTTAAGGAGAAAACGCGAGGCTGTCGCATAGATCTCCTGATGATTCGGCATTTCCATCTCGTCTCCGAGGACTTCGTACACAGTCTTGTCCATGGGCAGACCCGAGAAATCCTGGCGGTAATAGCCGATGGTGACGCCGGGGGTGATTGCGGCGCCTTTTTCTTTTCCTGCAGCCATCGATTCCAGCAGCGAGCTCTTGCCGATGCCATTTGGTCCGGTGATCAGCAGCCGGTGACGCCGACGCACCGTAAGTTCCACGTTGCGCTTCACGGGCTTGTGATTCTTCATGACAGTGACCGACGAAATGTTCACGAGCGGCTTCGGGAATTCTTCGGCATCAATGGTGAACGGCGGAATCGTTTTCTCTTCGCGACGGACATCGACTTTGTTTTCTTCGGCTTCTTCGACCGCATCGCGCATTTTGCTCGCGAGTTTGCGCATTTTTCCCCCTTTGTGAGAGAAGAAGTTGATCTTGTCTTTCTGATCCAGAATGTCTTTCTCCATCCGTGCGTTCTGCCGCTGCTCGCGCTCAATCTGTTCTTTGATCCGCTCGAGTACATCGAAATAGTCGCCCACGTACTGCTCGACTTTGTGCGTGTGTTCGTCCAGGTGCAGAACCCCGTGCGTGAAGCAGTTGAGAAAGTCGGCATCGTGCGAGATGACGATGCAGGTCTTTTCGTAATCGATGAGGAACTGCGTGAGGTGATCAATCCCCTGCGTGTCCAGGTTGTTGGTCGGCTCATCGAGCAGCAGGATGTCCGGCTCCTGGATCAGCGCATACGCAAGCAGCAAACGGGCCTTCTGACCACCGGAGAAATCCTTGAGCTTCTTGTCCATCGTGGTCTTGAGATGAACAGTATCGAGCACCTTCTTGATCTGCCGGTCGATGTCGTACTGCTTCTCGGTAAACGCGCCCTCAAAATATTCCAGCACGGTCTTGCCGAGCGCGTCATGAGCGATTGCCTGTTTTGCGATGCCGATGGTCGCTCCCCTTTTGATGTGAATCTGTCCCTCCTGCGGATGCAACTCTTTGGTGATCAGCTTGAAGATCGTGCTTTTGCCCGCGCCGTTCTGGCCCATGATCGTCAGCTTCGCGTTCTCGCGCACCGAAAAATCGGCTTCGGCGAGGATCGGCCTGTTGTGGTCGTAGAAAAACGACACTGTGTCGAACCGGAGGAGAACGTCGCCGTGGTCCATGGGGGCAAAAAGGAAAGCGCGTGATTATAGCCTGTATACTGCGGCAATGCACGGCTTTGATCCCGGTGAACTCCGGATACTCGGCAGGCTGACGACTCCCACCAGGATTCAGGATTTCCTCGATGCGTTGCCGATGAACTTCGAAAAAGGCGGCGACACCTGCCGGTCACCGCGGCGTGTGCTGCGCGACAGGACGGCACAGTGCATGGAAGGTGCGATGCTCGCGGCCGCCGCGCTCCGGATTGCCGGGTATCCCCCGCTGGTGGTGGATCTGAAAGCTTCGAAAGATGATTACGATCATGTGATTGCGGTGTATCAGATCCGAGGTTTCTGGGGTGCGATCAGCAAAACGAATCACGGTGTGCTGCGGTATCGGGAGCCGGTGTACCGGTCGGTCCGCGAGCTGGCGATGTCGTATTTTCATGAATACACGAACGATGCCGGGATCAAGACGCTGCGGTCGTATTCACGTCCGGTGGATCTGTCGCGGTTTGATGGGCGGGGGTGGATGACGGATGAGGAGGATGTCTGGGATATTCCGGGATACCTGGATGATGTGAGGCATTTTCCGGTGGTGACGAGGGCGCAGGTGAAGGGGTTGAGGAGGGCGGATGGGATGGAGAAAAAAGTAGGAAAAATCCTGGAATGGCGGTGACATCATTTATTAGTGATTCTGTTTCTGAACCGCAATGTGGATGATCTGATTTTTCTTACCCGCCCTTGCCTCGACAGTCCATTTTCCGATAACAGGACTCCATTCGATCCGATATTCAGGAGATGTTCCTGTTCCTATCCTTTTTTTATCCACCCACCATTCCACTTCTTTAATATCCGGACTCGCACTCGCTTCGAAGACAATCTTTTCGTTCTTATCAGGCACCATCGGATCGAGCAGAAATTCATCACCACCTGCAGGTCTCGTGATCGTCAGCCATTCCTCGATACGCTCGCCGCTCCGCGTCGAGCTACTCCCGCCTTCGCTAAGGCTACGGTGGGCAGGCGGGATGACAGCACCGCAAAGACTTGAAAAACCAGTTGGCGGTTCCTTCCACCCATTTTCCCTCGCCCACCTCTGGACCTCCGGCGGAAAGACCGCGAATGTCTGATCAATCACGTATTGTTTCGGACACGACTCCCCTGCCCTGAGACCGTTCCGTGAATCGATCGCAATCTTTTGGAACATGGAATCTTTTTCTTTGGGTTCGGTACCGGCGATGAAATGTTCCTGGATGATTTGCGGACATGCGGGTGTCGGTAGTTTTCCGGAGTGAGCGCAGACGGAGAGATCGATGATATTTGAAGGGCGGTCTGGCCACTCATCATCGCTCTGTCTCCCCTCGATACGCTCGTTGCTCCGCAACGAGCTACTCGGGATGACAGCGCTCATTGCTGATTCCATGACATCGTGAAAGATCGGACCGGCACCCGTGACCCCCGACGTCCCCTTCATTGGCGAGTTATCAGCGTTCCCCACCCAAACACCTACGACCCGCGTCGGCGTGTATCCGACCGTCCAGTTATCCCGTGAGTTCCGCGTGGTTCCGGTCTTCACAGCCACAGGGAAATCAAAGTTCAGAGCACTATCACTCCCGAACTGCGGCAGCCGCGCTTGATCGTCACTCAGGATATCGGATATCAGCCATGCAATAGATGATGAGATGATCGGTGTTCCTGGCATGACAGCATCTGTCAGCAGATTTCGTTCATGCAATGTCCTGCCTCCCCGTGCGAACATGCCAAAGTCTCTGGTGAGCTCCAGCAGGGTCACCTCAGCGTCTCCGAGGGTCAGGGCGAGCCCGTAATGCTCCGGCGGCTGCGTGAGCGTCGAAATGCCGGCTGAGCGCAGGAATTGCAGGAGCGGGCCCACACCGACTTTCTCCAAAACTTTTACGGAAGCGATGTTGTAAGAGTTTGCGAGTGCATCTCGGTACCGGACGAGCCCGTGCTCGTCGTAATCGTAATTGCGCGGGATGTAGGGATTGCCCTCCTGCGTGAGAAACTGTGTCTCCACGTCGCCGACCGTGCTTGCTGCAGTCTCCCCTTTTGCGAATGCCAGCGCGTATGTGAAGGGCTTGATGGCGGAACCGGGCTGGCGTGAGGCGAGTGCGACGTTGACCGCACCGTCATGCTTTTCGTCAAAATAATCGGCGCTGCCGACCATCGCGAGAACGTCACCGTTGATCGCATCCAGGACCACCACTGCAGCCGATGTGACGTTTTTATCTTGCAACGTCTTCAGATGATTTTCCACGGCGCGTTCTGCCTGATGCTGCAGATCGAGATCGAGTGTTGTTCTGATCTCTGTCGCATCTTCGGGTAAATCCTGCCGGCTGAGAATCCAGAAGACAAAATGCGGCGCTTCTATGGATACGCGATCCGTTGTCAGATGAATCTCTGCCGCGACAGCCTCATCTTTTTGCTCCTGCGTGATGTCCCCCTGCGTGACCATCGCATCAAGAACCGTTTTCTGGCGCTGCCGCGCGAGCGGAAGATTCTGAAACGGATCGTATCCGCTTGGTGATTGCAGAAGCCCTATGAGAAGAGAAATTTCTGAAAGACTCAGTTCATGGACGGACTTTCCGAAATACGTCGTGGATGCAGCCTGTATTCCGTATGCGGCATGGCCGAAATACGCGGAGTTCAGGTACGCGTCGAGGATTTCCTCTTTCGACATTTGCTGCTCAAGTTTCAATGCATAGTATGACTCAAGAAGTTTTCTCCAGACCGACCGTCCCCGAGCCCGTCCCCGGACCCGCACAAGCTGTTGCGTGATCGTGGAACCGCCGCTGACGATGTGTCCCGAGATAATATTTTGATAGAAAGCGCGGATCGTTCCCTGAAGACTGACCCCATGATGCGAGTAGAACGTCCTATCCTCTGTATCAATGACGGCCCTGATCGCTGACGATGGAATTTCAGCGATGGGAAGCCATTCTTTTGTCCCCGGAGCGCCGTTGCGGTATTCATAGAGAAGCGCGCCATGGCGGTCGAGAATGCGGACGGGGTGTTCAGTTCCTCCCATCAGAATCTGTGAGGGGATTGGAAGGAGGATTGCGAGAAAGATCAGTGTGAACAGAAGAACTCCTGTGACGATCAGCGGCCGACGATGAATATGAGTGATCTTCATTATGAACAGCTGAACGTTCGCGCCAATGTCGTGCTTCGCAAGCTCAGCATGACATTGGCGCTATGCAAACAAATTACTCTTTGACCGTGAACCATCCTCCATCGGTCTGTCCGAACGTTTCGGGGAAATACATTTCAAAAATGCGTGCAGGTCGGAGGCGGAACGTACCGGGCGTCGTTGCGCGGACGAGGTACGTGTACTTATAGACACCGGCGGGCAGATAATCGGCGAACAGGAACACGCGATCGTCGCGGAACTCTTTGTGGGAAAAGCGCCAGAGTCCGTTGTCTTCGTCCTCGTCATACCACCACCAGCCGGAACCGGAGTTCTGGTTAACGACGTCGGTTGGCAGACCGGACTGTTTCGATGTCTGCAGCTGCAGATCGATGCCTTCGAGCCCTGCCGGAAGTGGGCTTTCCACAGCGACAAAGTGACGGTCAGCAGGAACGGTCATTGTCAGCGTTACACGGTAGGAATCCCCGACTTTCACGGACGAGACATTTGACGGCCCTTTTTGATCCATTGACTGCAGTTCGCGCAGAATCGAGATCCCCTGCTCCGCGGGTGGCAGCGTGTCGCCGGTGTAGAAGTATGAGAGGAGAAGATCGTAGAAGAGCGTGCCTTTTCCATCGATGCCGATCTTCACGGTGTTCTCTTTGCCGTGCTGCAACTGGTCCAGCGCAAGCGTCACTTCTTTCCGCGTCAGAATATTTTCTTTCGCGAACTTCTGTGTGAGCACCATCTTGTCGTTCACTTCCACGCCCGCGATGTACTGGGCATTCAGCTCTCCGGTGGATTTAAGGTATTCGACGAGTGCGAGGATCGTCTGCACCGTTGACTGTGTCGTGTCCCAATGACCGTCTTTGCGCGATGAGAGCAGGTAGCGGATGAACTGCGGGATCAGGACGTTCTGAGGATCCAGCCGGATCATCGCCTGCAGGACTTCGGCGGTCGTGCGCTGGTTCGTTTGCATCAGCTCACGGTATCTGTCCTCTTTGGACTCTTCCACATGAGCACCACGCGGGTCGATTTTTGCGTTGTCGAGAATGTGTGTCAGGAGGGCTTTCGCCTTGCCCGTGCTTCCGGCTTTCTGCAGCGACATCACAAGTTCCGCCTGCGCAAAGACCGGCAGCTTGCCTCGCTGCTCGTACAGATTGCTCAGCAGGTTCGCATCCGGTTTTCCCGTTTCGGACAGGACGTAGAGGATGTACGCGCGCGTCGATAGCTCCAGATCGGTCTGATCTTTGCCAGCCGAACGCAGAACATTGCCGAGATAATCGGCTGCGCGCTTCATCGCGTATTCATCCACTGCATATCCGGCGCTTTTCGCGGTGCGCAGGCTGTAGAGAACGTACGCCGTCAGATAGGGCCGGCTTGCGGAGCTGTCCTGCCAGTAGCCGAATCCGCCGTCACTTCTTTGGAAGCCGTAGAGCTTCTGCAGCGATGCGCCGACGTTGCTGTCGAGGACGGTATCGGACACGATCTTGAATGCATCGAAGCCTTGGAGTTTTTTGATCGCGACCTGTGGCAGAAAAACTGACGCAGTTTGTTCAGCGCACCCGTAGGGATACTCCGCGAGGAACTCAAGTCCGGACGGGAGGTACGTCGCCATGCTCGGCGATACCGTCACTTTCATCTCACCGCTCGGTGCATCGGCAGCCGAAGGCACCAGAACTTTTTCGGTCACCAGTGTTTCAGTCTGCCCGGTCGATGCAACGGACTGCGGTGTGCCGAAGATGTAGACGGGAATCTTCTCTTCGATTTCGTCCTTCCCGCCGGTGGTCTCTGCGCTCATGGTGAGCGTCAGTCCTTCGACATCATTCACTGTCACCGGGAACGCGACTTTGACCTGCTGCCCCGGTTTGACGGTCACGTTCTGTTCGGCTTTTCCCGTCTGTGTGAATCCGGTACCGCGAAGCGAGACAGTAAACGTCTTTTCGGAATCCAGGAAGTTATGCACGATCGCGCCCAGCGTGATTTTGTCTCCACGGACGGCAAAGCGCGGCCGCACGGGCCGGAGGATCACATTCTTTGTCTCAAGAATCTCTTTCACACCTGCGCCGAACTGTCCTTCCTTCGTACTGCCGACGCTGAGAAGCTGCCATGTCGTCAGGTTGTCGGGCAGCGTGAACGTGACGATCGCCTCCCCTTTTTCGTCGGTGAGGACCGTCGGGTTCCAGTACGCCGTGTCCTGGAAGTTACCGCGTTTGCGCTCCGACATCTCGCCGCCGCCACCGCCTTTGGAACCGGGCTTGAAGCGTTCGATCAGGTACGTGAGCATTTCGGCCGTATTCACGCCGAGACCGTGGTCCATGTAGAAGTTGGCGACCAAATTGGGCATGTGGAAGCCAAGAAGCGCAATGACGCTCATGTCGACCGCTGCGAGGGTGAATTCGCCGCGCACCGGCTTGCCGAACGCGTCCTTCGCTTTGATCGTCGCCGTCACTTTTTCGCCCGGCAGGTACTGTTTCTTGTTCGTTTCGACCGAAACCGAGAGATTCTTTCGCTTCGTTTCGACATGCAACTGCGCGTACCCGATGCGGAACGACGGCATGCCCGTGTCTTTGCCCTGATCATCAAACGTCTCGCCGTCTCTCGGCTTCATGATCACCACCGATACATACACGTTCGGGATCATGTCTTCGGTGATTGGTACCTCGATCGGCAGAGCGTTGCCTGTGACATCGATCACCTTCTTCGTCATGACGTTCTCGCGTTCGACCGTCACGAGTGCTTTGACGCCTTTTCCCTGGAACGGTGACTTTACGAGAAGTTTTGCGGTGTCGCCGACGGCATACTCCGGCTTGTCGGCGATCACGTCGATGCTGTTGTCGTTCTCATGTGGCCAGTTCACGTACGAGCTCGACCAGGCGTACAGACTTGTTCCGGCCTTTGCGACATGACCGTTGTCGTCTTTCGCTTCGACGGTGACGATATACGATCCTCCTGCTGGCGGAATGACCGATGCGGTCGCTTTTCCGTCTGTTCCCGTCGTCACGCGCTGCGATTTGATGAATGTGTCGACTGCCTCGTTTTCGAAGGTGAACTGCCCGTCGACGCCTTTCTTTTTGATCGAGTTCCAGACGCGTGACGACAGTGACAGCGTCACAGTTTGGCTCGCGAGCGGCTTTCCCTTCGGATCCACCGTCACGATGGCCATTTTCGCAGATTCGCCCGGAGCCACGGCGTAGTCCTCGTTCCGGATCCCCACGTAGACGCGCGACTTGTGAACCGGGACGGAGACACGATTGCTGACGAGCTGATTGTTCGGATCGGTCACATCGGCCTCGATCGTCATGATTTGACTGACTTTTTTGTCATTGATCAACGCGGGAATGCGGATAGCCAGATGGCCGGCCGCATCAAGCTTCCCTTTGCCTTCGGTAAAGAACATCGACTGCGGCTCGCACTTCCACCAGCACCAGGCATCTTCCGTTGAGAACGAATACCAGCCGTCGGTGTACCGGTTAAAGAAATAATCGGTGAGTGTCGCCCTCCAGGTGACAGTTGCATTGGCGAGCGGCGCGCCGAAGTAATAGGACCCCGCAATGTCCGCGTCGACAGTATCGCCGTCTTCATAATCCTCCGCAGCCGTTCTCACCTCCACTTTGTACTCGGGCTTGCGGTACGCGAGCACCGAGAATCCAGCCGAGTAGCCGATGCCGTTCACATCCGTCTCGGGCAAAACCTGCAGCGTAACGCTGTACTGTCCGATCGATGCTTCGATGGCGGTCTTGAAGGAGCCGCTGTAGCCGCCGAATTCCGTAAATGGCAGCGTCTTCTTGAAGACTTCTGTTCCGACCGGATCCTGGATCGTCACCTGCACCTGCCGCTTGTCGCCGGGTAACTGCAGAATGCCGTTCCACTCCTTGAGACGCACGATGCCCTTAAAGCTGACGGTGTCGCCGGGGCGGTACACCGGCCGGTCCGTGATGAATTCCTGATGCAGGCGGTACGGCGCGGCCATCGGGCTGTGAAAATCGGTCCAGATGCTCATGCCGTAGGGGTTAAAGCCCCCGCTCCATTGGCTGCTGACAAACGCGAAATCATCGCCGGACTGCGACGTCACCCAGAATTCGGGCTGCCAGTCATACGGCAGGTTTTTGAAGTCCGTCATGTTGACGGGTGCCTCAAAGAATCCGCTCGCATCGGTCTTGCCCTGCACCGGCGTCGTACCCGAGAGCGCGTGGAACGTGATGGCCGCACCGGACACCGGTTCACCCGTTGTGAGATCCGTCGCCCACACGAGTGCCTTGTCGCCCGAATACTTGAGCGTCAGCGATGTGTTTGTCACCGCAAAGTACTGTTCAACCACTGCCGGTTGTCCGTTATAGTCTTTGAATTCCGGCGCACGCAGAATCATCGCGTAGATGCCCGGCTTGAGCGTGATGCCGGTTTTTTTCTCGATATCGAACGCAATCGACTCCCAATGATTCTTCGTCGCCTTGGCCTTGATCGACACCGTTTTGTATGACTCCTTCCCCTTCAGATCAGGAACATTCATACCGCCGAGTTTCTTTTGCCGGATCGTGATGAAATCGTTTAGCGTGAGCTTCGCGAATTCCACATTCACCTCGCTCACGTTCACGCCATTGATGTAATACACCGGCGGTTTCCCCCGCTCAAAAATCCCGAAGTCGCCTTTGTAATCGGCAAGCGTGATCATGGGATCGATCTGCGGCGTTGTGAATTTGAAGGTAAAAGGCTCCGCAAGATGCTGTCCGTATTCATCGGCAAAGTTCTTGCTGATCGTCAGCGTGTACTCCGTACTGGGTTCAAGAGC
>CAYGGB010000020.1:0-7492 GCA_964349295.1 uncultured Candidatus Peribacteria bacterium
AGTCTTTTCCTATAAACACAAGCATTGTCTGTTTTTTTTCTTTTTTCCAGAGGAACAGCTCCGACGCGTTTGGCCAAAGGGACGATTTTCTTGCCGACAGCTTCGAGCTGGGCTTCCGTGGGCGGTCGCAACCAGACCACTTCGGCCCGGTCCCTGAAGATCTGGAGAGAAACGATGCTTGCCGGGTGAAGCGTTGGCTTTTCAAAAGTGCCTTCGAACGTTCGCCATTCTTTCCGTTCGAAGTTCAGAACCCAGGTTTTTGCTTTTCCTGTTTCTGAATCGTAGCCGACCGGTTTTACGGTCGAGCTGATGAATTCCTTCGTCAGATTTGCCTGGTGAAGGTTCCGTATCGCCAGAACAAGTTCCGGCGACGGCGTCTTCACATCGGTCTCCCAATGAAGGAACTGACCGAAGTACTGCTCGCCGTAGTGGCTGCAGCAATCCAGCAGTTTCTTCTCCGGGGGTTGTCCGGTCGTCGCCATCAGAATCACAACTGAGATTCCGATCAAAATCGCGATCTGCTGCGTTTTCATTATCATCTCCACAAAAAATTCCATTCATGACAATCCTGCCTGCGATTGCCAGAGAACAATCTGATGTTGTCGCTCAGAGTGAGCAGGGGTTTCACGCGAAACCGGGAACAATATCAGTGGTATATTATGATATAATTGGTGATGTAAGTCAATTCCCCAGAGCAAAACTCTTCAGGCAGCTTTTCGGGGTGTGTGTCCTGCCTGCGCCTGCGCAGCCGGCCGATTTACCACTTGAATGATTATCTTCCCGCGAAGTGCATTGTATTCCGGCTTTAGGAGTTCACGCTGGTATGCACGTGCGCGTTCAGCCGCTTTCTGGGCATCCGCTCTCTCAATTGCAATTCTAAAAGGGGTGGCCTCCGGGATTTTTGTTTCACCATGACCCTGATGCATACCATGATGACTAAATGCGATCTTTGCAGAGAGAATTCCATCTTCGACGCTTTTGACGTTGTACATCATTGCGCCGGTCTTGCGGTCGGAATTCATTTCTACATCATCATCGTAATCGTAAGCGATTGCGCCGGGATGGTGATGTGCCTGCACAAAGTGTTCTTCTTTCAATAGTTCCACATCACGCACAGTCACTTTCCCGACGAGTCCCCGATCCACAATCACCTTATCGATTGCTGCCTTCATCCGGACTCCACCTTCCAGAGCGCTTGTAGCAACCGCTTGTGGACTCATATCGGCTTCTCCTTTGTTTTTCCGGTACAAAGCAGCTGCTCCGCATTTTGCATGAGGACAAATAGTAATCTCATATCTCTCTTCACCAGCCCGCAATGCGTCCTCGGCCTCTTTTACCTCCTCTTCTGCCCGCTTCTTAAGATCATCGTCGTTCAAAAGAATACCTACCCCCGCGCGTCCCTCAGTCGGTCCTTCATCCTTGCAGCGATCGTCAACACACAGCATTTTTTTACTGTTTTTCGGCTTGGGGACGGTCACTGCTTCCCGCAGTTGCTGTCTTTCGATGTAGGCCTGCAAGCCATCGCGGCGGATTTCCTCAAGGGCGTTTTTGTTTTCCAATAAACGCTCGATAACCTCCGGTGCTTCTGCATGCCCATGTCCTTGCAATAGCTCCCAGATTTTCTCCTTGTTTGCATATGCACCAATCGATCCTGCCATGCCGAGCACCAGGGCGAAGCCCTTGAGAGCATCGCGCCGGTTTATCTGAGCATCGGAACGGTTCTGGTTGCCGGCAGGTGAATTGGAAGTATTCATGGAATTAATACAATATTATAACAAAATAAGTAATTTTAGTCAAAATCATGCACCTACCATGATCCGAATTTCTGTGGGGAAATCAAGGCTCTAAGAGCCCACTTTCCCGGGAATCATCACCGGACCCATGCATCGATCTTCAAGCGACTTTTCAGGCTTGTGTAAGCGGGATTCGTCTCAAGTTCCTCCTGATATCGGGCTACCAGCCGTCCCGTGGTTTCGCGGTTTCCCGCGAGAATGATGCGAAAGGGGAGTCCTGCGGGGAACGGAATCTCTGCCGGTCCCTGATTCATGCCGTGTCCGCCGGTGGCGATCAGAGCCGCCAGGAAGGCATCGCTCATGGCGGTGTCTTCGCCGGCGAGGGAGCTGATGTTGTAGAGGAGCGGGCCGTGCTCCCGGCTCTGGTTGTAGACGAGTGCGTTATCGGTGCACACGAGTGCGCCGCCGCCGGGATGATGTCTGGATTGCAGGAACGTTTCCTCCGGATACTGTCCGGAGCTGACGGTCACGGTGCCGCCAAGATTCCTGCGCTGCACCTCGCGCCGCACGGCATCGGCAAGGGAGGAGCTTCCCTCCGCTGCCTTTGCGTCGACGTCGCCGGGGTTTTTTGCAGGCGATCCTGCGTCGGCGAGCGCTTTGGCTGCAGCACCGCACTTGTCTTTGCCGTGGTGTTTTGCCGAAATCTTCACCGGTTTGCTGCCGTTCTTCTTCCAGAGTGCTTCGGCCTGGTCGACCAGTGACGCGGCCATGCGGTCCTGTCCGGCGGCATCCAGAAGAACGCCTGCTCCGGCGCTGCCGTATGCCCTGCCGCTGCGCTGCCGTTCGTCGATGCAGCACACGCAGATTTCGGTGTCATCGGCTTCGACGAGCACGGGATCTTTTGCATCCAGTTCGTCCATGTATTCCTGCACGCCGCGGTCGTTCATTTCCGCGAGTGCCTGTGCGTTGCTCAGGAGTTCCTCGTTGGTGTTCATATACCGGTAGTTGATGGATGAAGGCGCAGCCTGTGTATCATCTTTTTTCTTTTCCGACAAATCGCCCGCAGGTCCGGGATTCTTCTGAAAGACTCTGCGTATCCTGACATGACGCTCATGTGATCCCGGCTGATTATCATCCGGAATGTCGCTCCCGGGCCGGAGTTGTTCGATTTTGGGGGGTGTCATATGTGTGTATGCGTCTCCGGACAGTATAGCAGAAAAGAACTGTTTATGGCAGCAGATACGCAAAAATCCAGCCTGCTGCGCGCTTTGATACGCGAGCAGGCTGGGATCCGGAATCCCCGAAGGGACTCCGGACACGAAAGGGCGATGCAGTGGTCAGTCGACCATCACAGGATTTGTCTCTTTCTGTCTGAAGACGGGCCGTCGGGCCCGGAAGGCATGGTCGTGATGACCGTTGCTCTGGAACCCATCCCATCCGATGAGACGGATGTCGCGGCCGCTGCCGTCGATTTCCTCAACAACTTTCTGCAGGATTTTGCTGCAGGTCGAGTCGACGACATAGATATCTTCCGTGATCACGATGAACACTTCCTGCGCATCCGCCGGAATCTTTTCCAGTTCGCTGCGCAGGTGAGGCGAATTGAAGCAGCAGATGAAGTGAGATTTTTCGTGTCCCAGATACATCTGGTACACGCCACCTTCATAGGTGGAGTTTTTGACGGGGCTTCGCAGCATGCCGAGGGCAAGCTGGAATACTGACTTCCATGGGGTCATGTCATCACTGAACTGGGCGTGTGCCCACAATCCTTCAACAAGAAGGATCATGAACTTCAGCGCAGTTCCGATCATGATCCCGAGCAGAAGATCCTTGCTGGCAGCCGTCGTGATGGCGGTGACGCCAAACACTACGAACTGCTCTTTCCCGATGTGATAGGCATGCTTCCATTTTTTAGGGTGAAGCATTTCCCACCCCGTATAGATGAGCACCGCGCTCATCACTGCGAGTGGCATCAGGTTGATCAGGCCGCGTCCCCAGAGGACGATGGCCAGGATGATCATTGCGTTAAAGAAGTTTGCCCACATCGTGCGGGCACCCAGCAGAACATTGAGGGTGCTTTTGACACCCCCAAGGATCACGGTCATTGCGCCGAAGACAAAGGCGTTGATCCCGTTCGCGATGGCCGTTTTACCGACCGTCTGATTGAGATCACTCGTGCGTTGATAAGGGTCGATTTCGTCGACCGCCTGTGCTGTGGAGGTGACCTCCGCGGTATCGATCAGGGCGATCTTGAAGCTGACCCACACAAACAGGACGACGAACATCCATGAACCTGAGCTGATTGGGCTGAAATCCGGCAGTTTGATGACGTCCGTTGTCAGTGCGGGCACGTCAATCAGGTGGCTCGCATCGAGCCCGATGAATTGCCCCACTATGAGGCCGCCTGCGATCACAATCGCATGCGGAGGAATCTTTTCCAGGAGGGAAAGCTTCATCTTCTCCCGAAGGAGATCAAGGATGAATAATCCACCGAGGCAGCCGATTCCCAAAGCGCACACCGTTGCATCAACGAACAGGTCGCCGACCTTGCCGATGATGATCATCGCGCCGATGCCGGCGAGCATGCCGTGCATCATCGATGCCGGAAAAATTCCGGCGAACCTGGCCCACTTGAACCAGGCGACGATCGTCTGCATAAACGCTGCGACGACGATCGCGCAGCACAGAAGCGGCCGGCCAATGGCTTCGTCGCCATTGCCGAGTGTACCCATCCCCCACACGAGGAGGGGGGCGAGTGCCGCTGCCGGGCCGGCGATGCCGACAAAGCAGCCGCGTCTTCCCCAGGCCCACATGTAGACGGGGCCAGAGACGATGGCGGACATGAGCCCGACTTCGTAGGGGAAGTGAGACAACTGTGCCACCGCCAGACAGAAGACGATGGACACAGGCGCCATCACCAGCGCCGCCCGGAAATCCGCGAAGAAATGTTTGCGGAGTCCGGCAAAGTCGTTGGTGGGCTTTTGTTCGGGAGCCCGGACCGGGCTCGTCAGTTTTTTCGCGGTGGCGTCATGGACGCCGTTCGTTTCCCTCAGAGCTCCGCTGTGGGTGCTCGGTTCGAGGTCCACCTCAATTCGTTTGTCGAACATGGTTTTCCCCCGCTTGGGCGGGGCCTCTCTGGAAAGAGAAACTCGTGGACCGCACCGTGCGGTCCAACATCCGTGTGGTCGTACATTCCTTTTATTTGCATCATGCACGACCCCGGCGGATATGCTCGATTGCCGGTTATTCAAGCACATACGCCGAGGCCATGCCTACCCTTGCGTGTCAAAGAACTGGCGGAAGTCGATTCTTCCGTGTTTTTCGCATCTGTATGCAAAAATCCGCCCGGGGGCGGCCGTGCGCGGTGTATCAGCAACTTTACAAAATATCAAGGCTCTAAGAGTTAAGTCTGCCTGACATATTTCCGCACACTGCATCAGCTGATTGTGAGTCCGATCTGAAATGACAGATGGCTGCAGCACTTTTACATGGCCTGCCAGCCGTAGCTCCCGAATGGAGGAGCGAAGGCTGGTGCCCCCGGCAGGAATTGAACCCACGACCTCTTGGTTCGAAGCCAAGCGCTCTATCCAACTGAGCTACAGGGGCACGCTGTGAATTGTACACGGTTTGTTCCCCAACCTTACCTCAGCCTTGCCAGAGTGATATACTTTCTTCATGTACGAAGGTGATTCCGATGACGATTCGCTGCGCAAGAAGGGCATAGACCGCACGTTCCAGCCCAACCAGTTTTATAAAGCGAAAGAGGAACTGAAGAGCAAAGTGAACAAAGCCAAGCTGCAGACCGAGAAACAGCAGGCGAGGAAGGAGCTCGCGGAGAAGAGCAAGAAGCTCAAAGAGGAACTCGGCAACAAGGGCATTGTGTCAGCGGACCAGAAAATGAAGGTCGAACAGATGATGAAGGCACAGGAGCAGCAACAGGCGGCGCAGGCGCAGTTGGGGACGACGGAGCAGCATTCACAGTCCGTATGATTGCCCGAACGCTCTCGTAACTTCGTTACTTCGTAGAATGTATTCAGGGTTTTACGAAGACACGAAGTCACGAACGTACGAAAATTCGTGAGACTCTGATTCCATGCGTATGACCGTTCCCATGGTGATGTACGATGCTGGTGGAATTATTCCAGAAAAAGAATCGCGTACATGCAGCCCATGCCGGCAATCATCGCGATTAGCTGAATGATTCCCTGTCTGAATCCGGTTTCTTTGTGCAGTTCGGGAATCAGGTCGGAGCCTGCGATGTAGAGAAGATTGCCTGCGGCGAATGGCAGCAGCAGATCAGAGATGGAGACGAGGGATGTGCTGGCGGCAAGCACACACACGGTTCCGAGTATCGCGGTACTGGCCGACAACATGTTCAGATGAAGAGCGCGCCTGCGGGGAAATCCGCTGTGCAGCAGGACCGCGAAGTTGCCGATTTCATGTGGGATTTCGTGGAAGACGATAGCGAGCGTCGTCGCAAGACCCAGCGGCACGCTCACGAGATATGCCGCGCCGATCACCACACCGTCGATAAAGTTATGCACGCTTTCACCGAGTGCGCTCATGATGCCGGCCGAATGATGATGGTGATCGTGCCCGGGGTGGCCTTCTTCCGGGAGAACGTGGCAATGTCTCCAGTGAATGATTTTCTCGATTCCGAAGGAAAAGAGAATGCCACCGAGGATGAGCATCATCACCTGCGTCGTGAGTCCTTTTTCCTCTGCAAGATCGGGAACGATGTGGAGAAAAACGTCGCCGAGCAGCGCACCGGTTGAAAAACTGACGACGTAGAGGAGGATTTTCCGGATGAATCTCTGGTCGATGAGAAAGAAGAGAATGCCGAGCAGCGACAGGAGACTGACGCTGACGACGCTGACGATGGAGTAGAGGGCGATTGTGAACATGGGCAGAAGGGAATCAATGACATGCGGAACATGTGCCGACGATCTCGCTCACATGTTCGCTTGGGCGGAACTTCGCCGATTTTGCGATGGAATCCTCCAGTCTACAAAGGCGATGATCGGAAAATTCCTCGATCGTCCCGCAGGAGGTGCAGTGCAGAAATCCGTGATGGCCTTTCTGCTCCGGCATCGAACAGAGCGAATAGAGTCCGTTGCAGGGATGGCGGTGCGCGAGGCCCGCTTTTTCCAGAACATCCAGAACGCGGTACACGGTGACAGTATTGATGGTGTTGCCGCCAGCGGAGATCTGTTTCTGCAGCTCGTACGGCGAATGTGCTTTGTTGCGGCGCTCCAGAGCGGCCAGCACCATGCGGCGCGACTGTGTGTCGCGCAGGCCTTTCTGCCGGAGAAGAGGAGCAGTGGGTCGTTTGATCATGTGGCGACGTTAAAGCAATATTATTGCAATTGCAATAGATACCTCATCAAATGTATTTGTCGCCGCATCATCCTTCGCGCTAGCATGCCGTCACTATGACCACCTCCGCCCCCCTCGCGTTCGCTGCCGCATCCGTTCTGCTCCTGTCGCCGCTGATGGCGTTCGCTCACGAGCACCGCACCTTCACGATCGGGGATCATTCGTATTCGATCGTCGTTGGTTCCATCAATGAGCCGGCCCGCGTCGACGACAAATCGGGCGTGGAAGTGATGGTCACCGATATGAGCGTTCCTGCGGTTATCCAGCAGCCGATGGAGGACGGTCATGAGGATGGCGATGAGCACGCGGAGGGAAATCCCGTCATCGGACTGGAGTCGACGCTCAAAGTCGAAGTGACCGCCGGCGCTGTCAAAAAAATGTTT
>CAYGGB010000020.1:7502-9818 GCA_964349295.1 uncultured Candidatus Peribacteria bacterium
GCTGTTTTCTATCCGACGGTGCAGACCACCTACAGTTATCGCCTGATGGGAACGATTAACAACACCCCATTCGATGTCACGTTCACCTGCAATCCTGCGGGACATCCGCAGGCGGAAGAGGAGACTGCTTCGGTGAATATCTCCGAGGGTGTCACGCAGACGCTCAAAGGAGGGGCATTCGGCTGTTTCCAGGCAAAAGCCGATGCGCAGTTCCCGGAGAAGCCAGGCAGCCTTGCTGACATCATTTCGGCTACCAATTCGAACAGTGCCGATATGGGCGTGCTGGCACTTGTCACAGGAATTCTCGGAATCCTGATCGGCGGTGCGGCGTTGATAAAGGCGTCGTGCTGTTCGCGGTGAACGGTTCTGATATTCCTCCTGTATACTGCGGCCATGGAAACCGCCACGTTTGCCGCAGGGTGTTTTTGGGGAGTGGAGGAGATGTTTCTCCGCACGCCCGGCGTTGTATCGACACGTGTCGGGTACACCGGAGGTTCCGCGAAAGACGTCACCTATGAGATGGTGTGTACCGGAACGACTGGTCATGCGGAAGCGGTCGAGATCACCTTCGATCCAGAAAAAGTTTCCTACAACGATCTCCTGAAGGTATTTTTTGAGAACCACGATCCAACGACCCGGAACCGTCAGGGGCCGGATATCGGGGATCAGTACCGTTCGGTCATTTTCTGTCACTCGCCGCAGCAGGAGACTGCCGCAAAAAGTTTTGTTTCAATACTGCAGGAAGCGAAAAAATTCAAGAGGGAGATTGTCACACAGATTGTTCCGGCGATGACGTTTTATCCCGCGGAAGATTACCATCAGCAGTATTTGCGGAAGAGAGGGTTAGGATCATGTCATGTTTGAATTGCTGGTGTAGCTCGTTTATTGGTTTATTCGTTTATTTGACCGTGGAGGTTTTTCGATTAAACGAGTAAACGGTTTTTCGACATTCTTAATGTCATCTTAATGCGTTTCTCTTACACTTGCTGCGATGCATATTCTCCTTATCGAAGACCAGCAGAAACTCGCGGAGAACATCCGCCAGATCCTCGAACTTGAACAGTATGCGGTCACTGTGGCGCATGACGGAAAAGAGGGATTTGAAAAAGCGATGACGCAGGAGGTCGATCTCCTGATTCTCGACATCAACCTCCCCGGCATGGACGGGTATGTGATCTGCTCGATGCTCCGGCAGAACAAAAAAAGCATGCCGATCCTGATGCTGACGGCACGGACAAAGCAGAAAGAAATCGTTCACGGCCTCAACATCGGCGCCGATGATTACCTTACAAAGCCGTTCGACATGGATGAACTTCTCGCACGGGCAAAGGCGCTCCTGCGCCGCACCGGTGACGAAAAAGGTCCGCTCCTCGCTGCGGGGAGCGTGACGCTCGATACCAATACGCAGGAGGTGGTCCGCTCCGGAAAAAGGGCGAGTCTTTCTCCCAAGGAATACGGGCTGCTGGAGTTTCTGCTCCGCAACAAAGGAACGGTGCAGGACCGGCCGCGTATTCTTGAGCATGTCTGGGGAGGGCGCGACGACCTGATGTTTTCGCAGACCGTGGATGTGCATGTGGCGTATCTGCGCCGCAAGCTCGGCAAGGACGTGATCGAAACTGTGCCCGGCAAAGGCTATATGATCCCTGCCTCGGCTTAGCGTACAGTTCATCTTCCCCTATGCTTCTCAGACGCATCAGCTACCGGATCGCCCTGCAGTTCATGGCGTTCGTCTTCGTGCTGCTGCTCATCAACGGCGCGCTTTTTTTGTTCGCGGATCTCAGCAATGCCAGGAGGCAGAGTCATTTCCGTCTCACTAGTGCATCCGATTTCATGGTTCATCATCAGAACGTTTCTCCGGAGGGCCTGGGGTCCTTTCTTCCCCATCCGCTGCGTTCACGGACGCGTATTGTCGATTCTCTTGGCAATATCATCTACAGCGCGCCGTTTTTTGACGATATCCCGTTTTCCCCCGTGCCGGAATTTGCAGAGAGGTTCGTTGGCATTGAGCCATACACGATTTTTACCCAGCCGATCTTCCGGGCAGGATACATTGTCGGGTATATCCAGATCGCCGACGTCACCCGTCTTCGCCTTGGCGACCTCCCCGATCGTGCGCGTCTGTACCTGATCATGAGTGCCGCCATTTCTGCACTCACGTTCGTCGTCGGACTGTATTTCGCCCGCAACAGTCTGCGACCAGCCGAAGAAACCATGCAGCGGCTGGAACAGTTCACGCAGGATGCGAGTCATGAACTCCGCACGCCGCTCGCGGTTTTGGGATCGTCGCTCGATGTCGCGCTCAAAACGAAGAAGTAC
>CAYGGB010000021.1:0-9591 GCA_964349295.1 uncultured Candidatus Peribacteria bacterium
TACCTCAACACTCCGGCGATTTTCCCCGGCGCACGGGAGAGTTTTACCGTCGGTCCCAATGAGCCGTACCGCCAGCACGAGATCGCCTCCACAACCGATCAGACGCTCCATGGCACCGTCGCCGTGAGCAACTCGGGAGAATCCGCAAGTGCGTCATCAAAAAAAGCTGCATTCGGCGGAACAGACGGTCTCGATCTGCCCTCGGGTGAAGGTACGATGAAACCTTTTTCGTCATCCTCACGGTCCTCATCCGTCCGTGCGGTGCAGCCGACACCCGTCGTTGTCGCCCCGCCGCCCGGAACGCAGCCTCCGCAGGAGATTCCCGGAAGTGGCGCAGCACCCGTGTTTCCGCCCGAAACGTTCCCCGGTGCTCCGCCGACGCTCGACGTATTTGGGGGCGGAAACCCGCTGGACGCGCAGCTCCATGGTGCCGAAAACAATTTTCCGCCGGTGACTCCCGAGCCTCTCGAGCAACCACACACCGGTCCGGGGTTGTGGGTCGTTGGCGCTGTCAGCGTCGCGGCGCTGTGGTGGATGACACGGAAATATTTTGTGAGAGTCGGATAACGAAAACGGAGATTCAAAATGGTGTTTCTGTTTGTTTTCTCCACCGGTATTTCAGCAATAGGATTTCGCCGTGACCGTGCACCCGACGGACTGGAGCTGCGCCTGATAACGGCGCGGGATCCGTCCGCTCAGCTGGCTCCGGAGATACACATGGACCGACGTTCCCCCCGAGAGGGACCGGACCCACTGCAGCAGCGCGTCCAAAGATCCGCCCTCGCCCGCGGTTGTTTCGTTCCACTGCGAACAGTCGATGACAATGCTCCGGGTATCTGACTGCCGTGTGGGGAATTCCGTGAGGTGCATGTCGGGAGTGTACACTCGTACACCTGATGGTCAATCGAAACGGATCGACACATTTTCGATTTTGCTTTGGAGTAATCGGCGGATAAAAAGGAAAGTCTCAAAACTCAAATCAAATTCAAAAAGTGATTTGTATTTTCAAATTTGATTTGAATTTTGTTCATTCCCTCTTTGCCTCCCAATCTCTGAGTTCCCTCGTTGACCCATTCCCCTCTCGCGCCTAGAGTAACCTCCGTGCCCCGTTCACTTTCCTCCGTCTTTGCCGCTCTACTGGTCGTGATCACAACGGCGGTTTTGGTAACAGTTCCATTGGCATCATCGTCATGGACGCATGCATCAGCACAGACGGCTCCGCGCATCGTGCCGGGGGACCGCCTGTTTCTAAAACTCGAGGGCATCGAGGGCGAAGTCACCGAGACCGGCCACACAGGGGAACTTGCGCTCCGGTCCTTCAGTCTCGCGCTCGACCGTCCGTCAGATTCGTCCAAAGCGCACCTGACAAGTTTTCACGTGGTGATGGGTGCGGATAAGGCGACTCCCCTGCTCATGCGCAAAACCGTCACACGCGAACAGATCTCCAAAGTCGTCCTGGTGATGCGCAACGCTCTCGGACAGGATTACATGAAGTGGACACTCACGGACACCATTGTCACCGCCTTTAAAGTCAACGGCAACGCAGGGCAGATCAAACCCGAACTGAGCTTTGATCTGGAGAGCAACAAGGTTGACGTCGAATACCGTCCGCAGCTCTACAGCGGCGGCCTCGGTCCTGCAGTCAAAGGCGCCTGGGACGGAAAGGTGCAGTGATCATCCCTCGCATGAACACCCCGCTCACCGGTGCCCCCGGCAATGCTGTTCGCAGCGTGATCGTCGCCCTCGGAGCGGGTCTTGATGGCGGGGCGATGGCACGGCTGAAGAAGAGAAATGACCCGCGGAGCTATCTTTCCATCGGGCGGCTCACGCGTCTCCGGGCTGCAGCGGCGGCAGTCATGTACCGCCGGGATCCGGGCAGCGTCATCATCTTCAGCGGCGGGCATACGCTGGGGAACACCTGGATTTCCGAAGGCGAAGCAATGCGGGAATACGTCGCGCGACATAAAAAATTTGCCGTGCCGCGGTCGCGGATCATCGTAGAAACCGAAGCGACGGACACCGTAAGCAACGTCCGGAATATTGCTGAAATGCTCAAGAAATTCCGTCTCAACACCGGCTCGCACATAACGCTCATCGCGGGGCGCAGGCAGATGGAGAGCGCCGTCGCCTATTTCCGTGCGCTCGGGATTGTCGTTCATCCGCTCCTGGTTCGCCAGGCACTCGGCGCCATCGCACGCAGCTACGTGATCCCCTCCTCGGTCGATGCGCCGCTGAGCCGGGAGGACCGCAAGCGGGGCTGGATCCTCCGGTTGATACGGATCGTTGACCCGAGAGGTGCGATTGTCTCGATGATTGCGAAGAGACAGCGGAGAAATACGGAGGATGTTGAGCGGGAGCGACGGCAGAAGTAGAGCCTTGCGCGATGGTTTCTCCGGCGTAGAATTTTCACATGCCTGACATTCTTCCTATCGTTGGCACTCCTGACGATAACGAATACGAATTTGAATTCGAGGTGACTGATGAACAGATGGCAGTGGATCCCGCACTTGTCGAAGAGATGAGAAAAGACGCTACGTATGCGTGGCGTCAGGTATTCCTGAATAACGCTATGCGCAATTCAACGATCTACGGAGTCGATGATGCGGAGGTGCCGGATGCTGAGGTTGCGTAGAGGACTGCAATATAAAAAGCACGATTGAAGCGCGCGAATATTTTTTTGAAGTGTTATATAAGATATGTGGTGGGCCGGGCTGGGCTCGAACCAGCGAAGGCGTAAAGCCAGCAGATTTACAGTCTGCCCCGTTTGACCACTTCGGTACCGACCCAAGGAAAAAGAACGCAGCGTGATTTTATAGATCCCTTGGCCTGATGTACATGGGATGGGAACTTGATCTCAGGACCGTTATTTCCAGGAAAACGGACTGAAATTCGTTCCATGATCATATGCATCCAGTCCCTCTTTGAATTTCACATAACGGATGATTCTGGTTGTCAGAGGCAACATACACATTTCCCAAAGGGTACAAAATGCCACAGAACTGAGAATTATGGGAATTAATTCATGTGAGGCATACACGCCGCTTATTGCATATACCACAGTATAAAAAATTGTATTATCCACGACCTGTCCGCAAAAAGTAGAGGCAATATAACGGACTCCCTCACGATTACCCCGCGACCGGATTTTCAGTTTGGCCAGCACAAAGGAATTGGTCAATTCCCCACTGAAGAAACTTATAATAATTGCCAGAGTTATTACAGGTCCGATGCGGAAAATAAGATTGAATGCTTCGTCATGAATGTACGATTCACTGGGAGGTATAATGCTGTAAATGAAGGTGATCAGTGATGCGAGAATGATGCAGACAAAACCGGTCCATACGATTCTGCGTGTAACACGATAGCCGTATACTTCGGTGAAAATATCGGAAAAAATATACGTAAACGGATAGGAAAGAATGCCAACAGAAAAAACCACAGATCCGATGGAAAAAGTTTTTGGCGCGGTATAAATTGCCAGCAACAGAAACATCAGCCAGAACATTCCAAATGTACCGAGATATTTATTGGGATGACGCGCTGCTGCAACGGGATCTGTAATCAGTTCAGGCATAGAAGCGATGGTATCGCTTCAGCCGCTTTCTTGATAGAGAACTCTGCATTTGTAAAAATCTCCCCCACTATCTTGCAATGCAAGCTACTGTGTACTACGCTCGACCCATGACTCCGGATTTCCAGCCCGAAAATGCAAAGGCCCAGATGCGCAAAGGCATTCTCGAATTCTGCATTCTGCTGATCGTCAGCAAGGGCGAAGTGTATGCCTCAAATATTCTTGACCAGTTGAAAGATGCTGACCTGATCGTTGTCGAAGGAACGTTGTATCCCCTCCTCAGCCGGATGAAGAACGCGGAATTCCTGAGCTACCGCTGGGAGGAGTCGAAGAGCGGGCCACCGCGGAAGTACTACACGATCACCAAAAAGGGCAAAGCGGCCCTCGGTGAACTGACCGATTCCTGGAAATCTCTCAGTGATTCGATTCATTCCCTCCTTTCCCACCATGCGTAAGACCGTCAACATTTCCATCGGCCGCTCCCTGTTTGTTATTGATGAGCATGCATATGCGCAACTTGATGCGTACCTCACGAGCATCCGGTCGCATTTTGGGGATACCACCGATGCCGCGGAAATCATTGCCGATATCGAGGACCGCATTGCCGAGGAACTGGAGGAAAAACTGTCTGCAAAAAAGAAAGTGATCCTTCCGGCGGATGTCGGCGAGGTGATCCGCAGGATGGGAACCGTCGAGGATTTCAAGAAGTTCGAGTCCGAAACGGGAGGCGCATCAGAGAATACGCAAGAGAAGTTTTTCACAAAAGTCCGTCTGTATCGCAACGCAGATGATAAAGTGATCGGTGGCGTCGCATCAGGGATTGCGAATTATTTCGGCATCGATCCGATCATCATCCGTCTCGCATTCGGTCTCTCACTCTTTATGGGGGGATTCGGTTTCGTTCTGTACATCCTGCTCTGGATCATTCTTCCGGAAGCGAAAACCACGGCGGAAAAAGTGGAGATGACAGGGGGGCGCCTGACGCTCTCTGCAATCCAGTCACGCATCGAAAAAGCCATACCATCCGAAAAGCACCGCAGCACCATGCGAAAAATTCTGGCATTTCCTTTCCTCGTGATCGGAAAAATTTTCCAGGTCATCGGACGGATCCTTGCATTCCTCTTTCCGGTCCTCGGGAGAATTCTGGGTGTGATCGTCATGCTGTGGGCGACATTCGGTATCGCGATTGCCACGTTCGTGCTGTTCGCACTGCTGCTGAATCCGTCGTCCCCGTACATCGGTTTTCCGCTCCACGAAGCCTTCGGCGCGATGCCATTCCTCTTCTTCATTTTCTCCGCGTATTTCCTGATCTTGGTCCCGCTTCTCTTTGTGCTGCTCATCGGCACCTGCCTGGTTCTCATGCGCTCCGTTTTTTCATTGCCCGTATCGATGGGTCTCGCCGCACTCTGGTTTATTGCGCTCGTCTCACTGGGAGTGACCGGTTTCACGGCTGCCCCGCAGATAGAGGCGGTCGCAACCAGGTTCAATGCGGAACATTTCGCACTCATGGAAAAACCGGTCGATGCCCGTGACTTTGAGAGCATTGCCATACGCAATCATGTGCAGGCAAAGATCGTCCGCGGCAACGCCCACTCGATGATTGTCCGCGCGCCGAAAAATTATCTCGACACCGTCATCGCATCTGTAAAAGACGGGACACTTTTCCTGGAGCGCGCGCCCCGGCCCGGCACCCACTGCATTCTTTTCTGCCCGCATGGAGACGTCACGGTCGAGATCACGATGCCACGACTGGGCTCCCTTGAGGCAGAAGCACATTCATACGTGTCGGTCAGCGGATTCACGGATGACATCCGCTATGCCGCAACAGATCATTCCATGATTGATGCCAGTGTCACCGCCAAAAATGCGGTCATCGATGTACGGAGCCACTCTGTTGTTGAGCTCACCGGCTCGGGCACGACAATGACTCTCCATGTGAAAGATCACAGTATGGCCGGACTTGAAGAATTCCCCGTCACCGCTCTTACGCTCGATGTCCGCAGTCACAGCAGCGCAACTGTCACTGCCACAGAAAAGATGTCCGGAGCCGTCACGGATCACAGCTATGTTCTGTACGACGGCATGCCCGCTGCCGTTGATGTGAAGACGTCCGATCAGAGCAATATCGAACAGCGCGACGAAGAGGAATGGGAGGACTGAGATCTCAGATACTGTTCCATTTCTTCACGATTTTCCGCCACGTTTCCGCTTTCCATTTTTGCCAGGCTTCTCTCCATTTTTTCGGCAACAGAAAGCCAAGTCCCAGCAATTCCAGTCCGATCAGGATCAGCCATGCCCCCGGTGTCAGTGGCGTGACGAGGGCAAAAAGACCGACACAGAGACAGAGGACTCCCAGCACCGGTCGAAGAATGAACCACATAAAGGCACCCTAGCGATATCTGCCCATATCTTCCAGGCGAAACGTGTTTTGTCCCGTAAAATCCTGATTATAAAAAACCCTCCACCAACGAGGCAGAGGGTTTTATGGGCTGTGCCTGAGATCAACGTTTCAACGGTTATTCTTCCTCATCGAGTTTCTTCAGAAACGTGAGGATTTCCTGCTGCTGAACTCCCGGGCCCGGGACTGATGCCCAGCGTCCCACGAGACGCGGGCCACTCTTGCCCGCCTCAATGACGTACAGGTTTACGCCGCGGACGACTCCGCGTTCTGACTGGATACTCCAGCTCGCTGCGAACTGGCTGCCCTGGCGAATGGCGATGCCGGAGAAGGAATTGCCTCCTCCGACAACCCACTGGATCAGGTAAACGTCATTCTTCTTGCTGAGAACGACGACGCCAGCGTAGCTTTTTCCGCCAGCCTCCTGGCCCTTGCAGGTGTAGTAGCCGCTGATGTCCGCCATGTCGGGTTCGACCTGACGGAGATTGGGCTTCTGGTCTTTTTTGGGCGAGGTATCCGGACTGCCAATCGCAAGTGCGACGGCGAGAAACAAAGCGCTGGATCCTGTGAACATGTGAGTCCTCTCAAAAAGGTGTTTTGAAAAATCGATCTCAGGCGATCCTCACCCCGACAGGGGTAAGGGATTGAGCGTACAGCAAAGGCTTTCGCGAAGAGCAATGATCCGGCGATGCTGCGTCACAAACGGCCAGTATTAGAGCAAATTCCACAACACCGCCATTCCAGCCACCCCCATCACCGCCGTAATGATGATCCCGAAAATATTCGCGCGCAGCGAATTGACCCGTTTTCCCATGATCTTCGGATTGTTCGCGATACAGAGGATGATCACAAGCAGCGGCGGCGCGATGATGCCGTTGAGAACCGCCGTGTAGTAGAGCATCGCAAACGGACTGATGGGCGTGAAGTTCACCAGAAGACCAATAAGCGTCGCAATCGTTATGACACCGTAAAAGCCGTGGGCTTTTTCCAGTTTGAGATAGAGTCCCTCGCGCCATTTGAATGCTTCGGAGACCGCATATGAGGCTGAGCCGGCGAGAACGGGTACCGCGAGGAGGCCTGTGCCGATGATACCGACAGCAAAGAGGATGTACGCGAAATTTCCGGCGATCGGGCGCAGCGCTTCTGCCGCATCGGCAGCAGTCTGGATCCGGAAAATCCCATTGGCATGCAGCGTCGAGGCCGATGTCATGATGATGAAGAACGTCACAAGATTGCTGAAGCACATGCCGATTGCGGTGTCCGTCTGCATCGCGCGAACGTCATCGTCGTTGATCGTCGGCGTTCCCACTCCCATGATTTTCAGCTTACCGCTGACAACCTCCTCCTCCACTTCCTCATCCGCCTGCCAGAAGAAAAGATACGGCGAGATGGTGGTGCCCAGGAACGCTACCACATTCATCAGATATTCTTTTGTGAAGGCGATATGCGGCACGAATGTCTGTGCTATGACCGCGGGCCAGTCCTGTTTGACCACGAAAGCGACGAAAAAATACGCAAAGAGTGAGAGCGCAAGGTATTTCAGGTATTTGACGTACGTCGCGTAGCTGATGAAGATCTCCAGAAGCAGCGTCACGATCGTCATCGTGAGGACAAGAACGGTAAACGGAAGCGGGACGAGCAGTTGCGCAGCTGACGCCATTGCCCCCAGATCGGCACCGATATTCACCGTGTTTGCGATGAGAAGAAGGAATACAGCTCCCGTCAGGAGCCTGCGCGAATAATGACGCCGGATAACACCCGAGAGTCCTTTGCCGGTCACGAGTCCTATCCGCCCGCACATCTCCTGCACTGCAATCATGAACGGCAACGTCCAGAGAACCAGCCACAGCTGTGCGTAGCCGAAAATCGCTCCGGTCTGGGCGTAGGTGGCGATCCCACTCGGATCGTCATCCGATGCCCCTGTGATAAATCCGGGACCAAGTTTCTGCAGAAAACCTCGTTTGTCATACCGAGTAGCCGGTTGTCGAACAACCGGCGTACGAGGTACAGGACCGAGTTTCTGCAGAAAAGATTTTTTCTTTACCCTGACCATACAAAGAATTCTACATGCAGGCGGGTTTCACACCCATCGCATTTTTCGCAGAACGAAAAGGAAAAAAAATATCGGTGGCAGTTCATTGTTCACGACGATACAGACTCACGGCGAAACTGCGTCATGATGCTCGCACACTTCTTTATTTCCTCACCATGGCGATCATGCTCGATTCAAAAAATGAGCCCGGGACTGTTCCCGTCCGAGAAACTGCGCAGCGCCGTGAGCCGGTCATTCATAAGCTTGTCGTGGATCCGACGGCGGTGCGATCTCTCCTCGCAGAAGAAGTGCCAATGCCAGAAGCGCCAGATGAAAGAGGTCAGGCATCAGCGCGGGAGGCAACTTAAGAAGCTGTTTATTTTATTTTTTCCCATCAATTCCATGACTCAATCAACACCCGACAAGTTCTCTATAAACGATACCGAAACTGCCCAGCGTCCGGACAGGGCTGCGTACCACAGACCGACTGAGTATTCTTTTGAGCAACGCCACGCAGATCTTCGCAAACGTATGGGTCCTATTTTTGATACACTGAGAAACCCGTATGACGAAGAGGGCGAGATCTATTCCAACTGAAAAACTGACCCACAGATCAAGCCCCCGTCCGAAGGGAAGGCGGGGGCTTTTGCTATTCCCTTTAAATCAAGACATGATTGATAAATGCTGACCGAATTCATTCTGCCAGGAATCGTGGTTGGAGCCGGCGCCGCTCTTTCCCCGGGACCGATTCTTATTCTCACGATTTCAGAAACATTACGGGGCGGGCTGCGGTCAGGATTCAGTGTTGCCATTGTGCCATCGATTCTTGATATGAAATTCGTCCCAATCTCCATCGTTTTTGCAGGAGCAATTGCATCGTACTCTCCCTTGATAGGCATCTTGTCTCTTGCCGGAGGAGCATTTCTGCTTTATCTCGCGTATCGGAATGTTTGCGCGTGTCCGGTCGACATATCGCGCCCTGTCAAAGCATCTTCATCAATGATGCAAGCGATCATCGCCGATTTTTTAAACCCGTATCTGTACATTTTCTGGTTCTCCGTGGCAATTCCTGTTTTTGCAAAAGGCAATCTCACGGGAAGTATCATCTTTGCCATCACCCTGAGCATCTCCACATTTATCGGTCATTTTGGACTTTCCATTCTGGTGACGCTCGTACGGACGCGGTTACTCGGTTACCTCCATTGGATTATCCGCCTCCTCAGTATCCCCCTGTTGATTGTGGCAGTGATGTTTTTTCAGGAAGGGATACGGTTGCTTTACTCATAACGCAGCGCCTCCATCGGACTCAGCTCCGAGGCTTTCTTCGCGGGATACAAACCGAAGAGAAGTCCGGTCCCAACGGCCATGCCAACAGCAAGCAGAATAGACGAGAGCGACACGACGAATGAGAAATGTCCCAGGAATTTATTTGCCAGCATGGCCAGCAACCATCCGACCAGCGTGCCGATCACGATACCGATGGCGCCGCCGCTGAGCGTGAGAGTAACGGCTTCGAGGAGGAACTGCAGGAGGATATCGCGTTTCTTTGCGCCGACCGCTTTGCGCAGCCCGATCTCCCGCGGCCGTTCC
>CAYGGB010000022.1:0-9482 GCA_964349295.1 uncultured Candidatus Peribacteria bacterium
CGGCGGAGTCGGGCCGATTCCTCCCGCCCATGGATCCCGACAGCGCCGCAACGCTGCTGCGCACCTTTTACCAAGACACCCTGCTCGGCAAACAAGGGGGCAGCGAGCATGCGCTGCTCGACGCGCTCAGGAGCGGCAGGCTCGCATATGCGCTCCTCGACGTTCTCGAGCACGAACAGAACTTTGAAGAGAACAAGGAACTGGTGTCGCATCCGAACGTCGTCGCGACGCCGCACATCGCTTTCTACGCAGATGATTCGATGAAGAACATGTATACCGACGCGTTTTTGAGCATCGAACAATGGATGCGGGGGAAAGAGCCGGAGCATGTCGTGCGCCCCCTCACGGTTGTCTGCGATCTGCCGCCGATACGGCGGTGAGTCCTGTATTCCTCAGTGTCCGGCAGACAGCGTGTCCGTCCCCACCACCCGGTCATAGCGGCGGCCGCCGAAGAGGAGCGTGGGAATCTTGATTGTTCTCACGTCGCGTTCGACGATTGTTTTCTGCGCTGCGAGACGGTCGCGGATGTCCTGCGACATCGCGCGGTGGGAGATGGTTTCGACTTCGTCGGGGGAAAACCCGATATCGCGGAGGAGCGAACGGAGCATCAGTTCCGCATCGCCGCGCGTGAAACCCATGACGAATTTCGTCTGCAGATCCGTACCGGTGCCGCTCCCGGCCGCAAAAATCTTTTCGAGCAGCTGCCAGTCGGGAGAGACGGACCGGTTGCCGCGGGAAAGGGGAACGGTCTTCGTCGCTTCAATGTACGAGGCCATCAGGTATGAATGCGGGAATTTGTAGCCGCCCGTCCCGGCCTTGGGAATCGGGTAGAGGAGGTACGACACATTTTCCCGGTCGAAGACTCCCGCAGCGAGCAGGTTGCCCGTGAGTTTTTTGCAGAACTTGCAGCTGGGATCGATGATCTCGAGCGCGGTGGGTTTCGACGGATCGAGAGGTCGGTAGTAGGTTGCCGTGGGGCCGAGATACTCCTGTGCGTTCCACGTTTTGAGCCGGTCCGGAATACGGGAGATCGCCTCCCCGAAGCGGACAAACGGACCAGCCGCCCATTCGCCGAGGCGATGTTCTCTTGCAGCCTGGATGACCCCGAGCGATTCCTGATCGACACCGCACGCTTCGCCCGACAACGAACAGGACTCTGCGTTGGATGGGTTGCACGTATCGTAGACCCACAGGTTCAGCCCGGCGTTGGCCACGTACAAAAGACTCCAGACGCTCAAAATGACGAACGCAAACGAGAGCCAGTCGATCCATCTGTTGAGGAATCGTGCGAGACGTGGATGCGTGAAGACGAGCTTCCCCACGAGTTTCCCTTTCAGCTCCTCGCCGAAGCTGATATCGCACGGACGGAATGTCACGCGGCGCAGCACGCAGTGCCACGCCTTCGCCGCCAGCGGACGGAAGCTTGCGGAGAAGATCGCGAGAACCGCGAAGACGATGAAGGCGGCGATGCAGAACATCAGAATGTGGTAAGGATTTTTTTCATCGCGTCGAGAAATTTTGCGACGTCATCCGGAGAATTATGCAGCCCCAGCGACACCCGCAGGAGGGGAGGTAGCTTCAGCTTATGCTGGAGATAGCTGTGACAGCAGAAGTATCCGCTGCGGCACATGATCTGCTGCTGCGAGAGATACAGCGCGATCCTGTGTGCGTCGATCCCGTCGGTGTGGAAACTGACGATTGATGCTGGACCGCGGTTGATCAGATGCACACGCGGATGATCGTTGAGTCCCGTAAAGAGCGCTTCCCCGAGCTCTTTTTCCCGGTCTTTCACTTTCTTCTGCTGATCAAGCCACGTGACCGCGGCGCCAAGCCCGATGATGCCGCCCCAGTTCTGGAGCCCGGCTTCGAGTACCGCATGCGCTTCGTCTCCCGTGCGCAGGAGTGAATACGAATCGTTCTGTACGTCGGTCACCGTCCCTCCGCCGATGAAGAACGGATCAAGGCGGTCGATCAGGGACCGTTTGATCACGATGAAGCCGGTCGACGGTCCGTACATCTTGTGTCCCGATCCGAACGCGGCGTCAAAATCAGCATCTCGCAGCCGCTCAGTGTCGTGCGCAAACCCCTGCGCCGCATCGAGCAGAAGAATTCCCCCTTTCGCGTGCGTGTCATCTGCCAGCTGTTTCAGATTCCCCGGCGTCCGGCCGTCGATGTTCGACATTGTGTTGATCAGAACCACGCTGCGGTCCAGATCAGACGGGGTGTACCGGAGACTGCCGTCGTCTTCCCGGGGAAGGATGAGATGCTTCGCGTTGTTCCGTTTCGCCCAGGTGGCCGACGGCAGCAATACCGAGTTGTGTTCGATTTCCGATGTGACGATCCTCCCAAAATCCCCGGAACGCAGCTGATGCAGAACCAGATTGATGCCGTAGGTGGTGTTGAGCGTGAATGCCACGCAGTATTCTTTTTCGTTTTTTCCGGAGAGGTGCAGCAGGAGCTTCCGCGCTTCCAGCACTTTCTCGTCGACCGCCGTGCCCCATGCGTACTTCACTCGCCCGCCGCACGCGTTGTAGTTCCGGTAATAGTCTGTTTCCGCGTCGATCACCGACTGTGGACGCGGGGTCTGGCAGGCCGAATCGAGATAGCAGGATTGTGGCAAAAGATAGCCGAAATCCGATGATGTCGCGCTGCCGGTTTTTTTTGGGAGAAACATGGAGAGGAGATGATGGAACCCGCTGCGGGGAAAATCAATATGGTCATTCAACTTTCAATACACCCATCATCCCGTTGCCGAGATGTTCCGCAATGTGGCAATGGAACATCCAGTCGCCGGGATTGCTGACGTCCAGAAGGATATCGACCGTGTGTCCGGCCGGGACGAGTGTCGTGTCTTTCCAGACGAGATTGGTGTTCTTCACCCCGTTATCACTGAGTACAAGAAATCGCTGTCCGTGGAAGTGAATCGGGTGCTGCATCGGGTGTGCAGAGTCCTTCTTGTTCAGAATGCGAATTTTCAGTTTGTCGCCAACTTTCGCCGTATAGATCAGATCATTATTCGCAGCTCCCGTCGCCTGATCAATCATCTTCCATTGCATCATGTTGCCCATGGCAGTCGCGTTCATCATGCCCATCGTGTCCTCCCATTCGATGCCATCCCGGGGAATCTCACCCATCATTCCTCCATGTCCGCCCATCATCCCACCGCCCATCATGTTCATGTCGAGAACGAGGGTATGATCAGGTGCTTTGTCGAAAGAGGAACGGAAGGCATCGATGTCTTTGCTCACATCTGTATGAGATGCAAGTTGGGCGAACTGTGCTGCGTAGGATGTCGTTGTGGCATTGTCGCTGACAGTCACGGTGCCAAGCGTGTAGGTACGATCAGGGGTTTGGTGAGAGAATGTGTAGGTGCCCGGTTTATCGAACAGGACATCGACTATGGCGCGTTCGGATGGGCTGAGCGTCACAGAATCCACAAATTGCTCCTGTTCGTAGCGACCGTTGTCGCCACCGACGAGCTTCATTTTCGCTCCACCGAAGTTGAACCTGAACGTGCGCGTGTTCGCCGTGTTTGTCAGATAGAAGCGGACGACATCGCCCCTGGATACACCGAGTTTGTAGTCGGTCAGTCCGTTCACAAGCATTGTATTTCCGAAGCGTCCCATGAGCGTGTGATCTGCCTGGCTCGTTCCATAGGGAACGGGCTCGCCGTTCCGGTCCAGCAGGAGATCGTTCACGGCCAGTACTTCGTCACGGTTGACGGGGCTGTACGCCTTCGCATCCGCCGGAGTGACGAGAATATTCCCGTAGAGACCCATTGGCTGCTGCAGGTCTTCACGGACGTGGGTGTGGTACCAGTAGATTCCCTCATCGGGTGTCTTCACGGTGTACGAGAAACTGCCGCCCGGCGGGATCTCTTTCTGCGTCATGCCGACAGCCCCGTCACTTCCATTTTCGAGCCGCAAGCCATGCCAGTGGACACTCGTCGGCTGGTCAATGTTGTTGGTGACATTCACGGTGAAGGCTGATCCTTGTTTCACTTTGAGCAGCGGCCCCGGAATCTCGCCGTTGTAGCCATACATGGCGATCTCTTTTCCGTTGATGGTTTTACGAACCATCGTGGGATTGAGACTGATTGTCTGGCCGTCCTGCACCTCAATGACACTCGATGGCGCGGCTTCGGGCAGTGAAGAAAGATCTTCGTTCTGTCCGGGCAGGAGGTCAGTTGTCTGTACTTGAGTGTTCCCCATCATGCCATCGCCGTTATTCATCATTGTGTTGCTGCCGGAGGTGCAGCCCGCGAGCAGAATCGGAATGAAGAGCAGAGAAAGAGAGAAATTTTTCATGAGCTGAGTTTGGCAAAGAGGATAAAAAGTGTGGTGAAGCCGGCGGCCATGACCACCGGAGCCAGATCCGAGAGCCAGTTGCGCCTTGTCGGATGAAAGCCTTTGAGCAACAACGAGTTCGTGACGACGGCGACCGAGCTGAACGCCATCGCAAACCCCGCAAGTTCCGGCCGCAGGACGATTCCGAAATTTATGAACGCGCGTGCGGCGATGGGAATGCCGATTACGTTGAAGAACAGCGCGAAGAACATATTTTGTTTGATCTTGCTCACGGTGGCGCGGCTCAGTCTGATCGCGGTCACCACGTCGCGCAGATCATTTTTGACGAGCACGATGCCGCCGGTTTCCATCGCAATGTCCGTGCCGCTGCCCATCGCGATGCCAAGGTCGGCTTGCGCCAGCGCGGGACTGTCGTTGATGCCGTCGCCGACCATCACCACAGAACGCGGACCGGAAGAACCCGGGACAGAAGCCCCACGCTGGAGTTTTTTGATTTCGTCCGCTTTCTGTTCGGGGAGGACGTCGGCGAGCACGTTCGAAATGCCGATGGCTGATGCAATCGCTTTCGCCGTCCGGGCGTTGTCGCCGGTGATCATGTACGACTCGATGCCCATCTGACGAAGCCGGTCCACTGCTTCTTTTGATGTTTCCTTGAGCGTGTCGGCCACAGCGATGATGCCGAGCACCTGACGTTCATTGCTCACGATCATTGCCGTCTTCCCTTTTTCTTCCAGAGACTGGAGCTGGCTCTCCATTTCTTTCATCGGGATGTTGTATGTTTCCGTGAGCCTCCTGTTCCCGAGAAAATACTTCTGTCCTTCAATAGCCCCTTCAATGCCATGACCCGGAATCGCCTTGAAATGTTCAGTGGCAGAGAGCGTCAGATTTTTCGCTCGTGCATGATTCACAATGCTCTCCGCGAGAGGATGTTCTGAACCCTGCTCAAGACTCGCGGCAAGCTGCAGCAGTTTTTCCTCCGTTGAGCCGAATGTGATGATATCGGTGACCTCCGGTTTCCCTTTCGTCAGCGTTCCCGTCTTGTCAAAGACGATGGCAGTAATCTTATTCACCGCTTCCAGCGGTTCTCCGCCGCGGATCAGAATGCCGTTTTCCGCACCCTTCCCCGTAGCGACCATGATGGCCGTGGGCGTCGCGAGTCCGAGTGCGCAGGGGCAGGCGATGACCAGGACCGATACCGCAGAGAGAATCGAAAAACTCAATCCTGCTCCCAGCAGCATCCAGACCGCGAACGTGAGAATCGCGATGCCGATCACTGCGGGAACGAACCACGAGGAGACCCAGTCCGCGAAGTCCTGAATCGGAGCCTTCGATCCCTGGGCTTCCTCCACAAAACGGATGATCTGCGCGAGCGCGGTCTCGCTGCCAACTTTTTCCGCTCTGAATTCAATCGAGCCGTTACCGTTCATCGTCGCGCCGAAGACACGGTCTCCGTCTTTTTTTTCAATGGGAATGCTTTCCCCGGTGAGCATCGATTCATCAATCGACGTCAGTCCTTTCGTCACCATCCCGTCCACGGGAATCTTCTCCCCCGGCCGGACGATCACGATGTCGCCCGGCTGCACCTGTTCAATCGGAACATCGACGGGCTGCCCGTTCTTCAGGATCCGTGCCGTCTTTGCCTGCAATCCCATGAGTTTCTGGATCGCTTCCGATGTCGCGCCTTTCGCCCGTGACTCCAGCCATTTTCCGAGCAGGACGAACGTGATGAGGAATGCGGCGACCTCGAAGTACAGATCATGAATGTTGCCGATCACCGTTTCTTCCATGATCACGTGCGCTATCAGATTATAGAGACTGTAGAAGTACGCGGCGGACGTTCCGATGGTGATGAGGCTGTCCATGCTGAAGGTGCCCATCTTCAGGCTCGACCAGAAGCCTTTGTAGAAACCGGCTCCCAGCCAGAACTGCACGGGAGTTGCCAGGAGGAGCGAGACGATGCCCGCGTACATCATCAAGTCAGATGTGAACGGCAGTGCCGGAACAAACGCTCCCAGCATGATGTAGAGCATCGGAAGACTCAGGACGAGTCCTATGGTGAATCGCCTGCGGTAATCCGCGATCTCGTCTTCCCTCCGCTTGCGGTCCAGCTCCACGCCGTGATGACCGTGGTGCTGCGGTTCGGCGCCGTACCCTGCCGCTTTCACGGCGTTCATCAGGTCATGTTCATTCACCAGAGTGGGATCGAAGCGGACGCGCGCCTTCTCGGATCCGTAGTTCACGCTCGCGTCCTCGACGCCGGGCGTCTTTTTCAGCTTGCGCGTAATCAGCGCGGCGCAGCTCGCGCAATGCATGCCGGTGATGGTGAGATCGCATTGGGTGCTCATGTGGCGGGGTGAATTTTGTACTTGGGATCCAACGCTTCAATTTCCTCGGTCCATTTCTGCATATTTAGACTCTCATCATGATCGATTATGACGTTCTTCGTGTCGACATCGACGTCGATATTTTTGATCGATGGAAATTCGCTGCTGACGTCTTTGATCAGCGCTGCACAGCTCGCGCAGTGAATGCCGGGGATGGAGACGGTTGTGTTCATATCATGAGAGGGAAAATAGATTATAACAGTGTTCTGATAAGATATCCTGCGAGTAATCCCATCAGCAGGAGGGAACATGCCGCGCCGCAGAGCATGCCCAGAAAGAAACCGAGATTGCTTTGTGATGATGTGTCGGCAGCAATGTCCGGCTGGCCATTTTCCTGCGGTATTTCCTGCCATTCAAGAGAAGTCATACTGAAGAGAGAAGTGAAATAAAGAATCAGAGCACTGTGAAAGAACCGCGGACCATGCCCATGGAACAACTGAATGCCAGTTGTCCCGGATTGGGCGCGGTGAAATCGATTTCGTTCATGCCAGTTGTCAGTGCCTGCGATATGTTGAGATCGGGGACGACGATCTGGCTGGTGCAGCCGATCGCCCCCGCGCCGTCGATCATCCACTTCACCGGAATACCCGCTTTGATGGTGAGATTGGCCGGTTCGTAGCCCGACCGTCCGACCTTCATCGCAATTTCCTGCACATTACCGTTGATGACGGGAGCGGCTGCAGAATCTTGCTGTGATGCACTGAACGCCGAAGCAAAATTAACGCCCGTGAGCGCGAATCCGCTGTTGATGTTTGCAAGTGCAAGCACGAAGACGAACGTTCCGGCGAACCGGAGGAACAGCTGTGACGATCGTCCTTTCGCGGTCGAAGAAATGGCGCTGATGCCGATGAGCGACGGCAGCGTGCCGAGCGCGAAGATGAACATGGTGAGTGCGCCCGTCATAAAATGTCCCGAGGCCAGTGCGACCAGCTGGAGCGATTGCGTAAAGCCGCAGGGCAGAAAGAACGTGAGCGCGCCGAGGACGAAGGGCGCAGCTGGATGACGGCTGTCCGAAAGCCCCGCGATCCATCGCGAGAGTTTCTTCGGCGGACGGATCGGGAAACTCCCCCGGGGAATGATCTGAAGAATCGTCAGTGCCAGATAGAGCATCACCAGGGCGATCACGATGCTCATGTAGCCCGTCATTTTCGTCGAGAGCGTGATCGACTTGCCGAGCAATCCCACGAGGCCGCCGAGGAAAAAATAGGAGACAAGCCGTCCGATATTGAACTGCAGGAGCGGCTTGAATTTGTCCCATGCAGTCTCCGCCTGGTGGACTTCGTTATATTTGGCGGCGATGGCGATGAGCAGGCCTCCTGCGACCGCGAGACAGCTCGATGTACCTGCCACGAGGCCGATCATGAGGACCCCCCCAAAGGACAGTGCCCCCGATGTGGATGGTGCCAGCGAGAGGAGATCAAATGCCTGCAGGAATTTGTAGAGTGCGAAAATAATCAGCAGCGATCCGCCGATCTCCATCCATTTCCGTTTGCCGGGCTCCACCGACGAGACCGTCGGGGCATCGTCATCGGCAAGTGAGTAACCGGCTTTGCGGATAACCGATGCGATGCGTTCGCCGCTGGGCAGTCGGGTGGCATCGGCAGTGATCCGCGCGATTCCCGTCCGGTGATTGATATCCACGTCGTTGATGCCCGGTACTGCTTTCAGTTTCCGTTCCAGCAGCAGTTCGCAGCTGGCGCAGGTCATGCCGTTGATGCGGATGGATGTACAGCGTTGATGGGGTGATTCTGTCATGGTCGTTGGAGAAACAGGTAAAAGACGCCGAAAAATCATCCGGCACAATCTGTTTCCTGTGTCAGAGTCTCAGTACGACAGTGTTCGTTGACGGTAGCGACGGTGAGGCGGTTATGGCCGGCATCGGTATCAAATTCTCCACTGTGTTCCATGGAATGGGAATAACTGCGGGAACTGCAGCGATCACGCGTGCTGCGTCAAAAAGAAGATTGCGGGTGTTGTCGGTCGCCTGTGTGAGACAATGACCTGCACATGAGGACGATTGTGGGACAGGGGCTTTTTTCTCTTCGTGCTTCGGACAGTGCGCACAATCGGCATGGGACATCGGGGCCATGGGGGTCATCATGTCTTCCGTGAGATCCATATCGTGCTCCGATGATATGTCTGTCGCCATTGCCATCGGCATCATGCAGATATTGCCGATGAGAATATTGATCACGAATGTGCCGACGATTGCAGTTTTTGCGCCCATTCCGCAGCTATCATATCTTCCCGACAGAGTGATGCAATGAATATCCCGTTTTGTGCATCTCCCGCAGAACGTAATTGGTCATGATCGCGCTTTATAGCGAGACCGGCGCATCCTCCAGGAGGACACGCAGTGTTCTCAGTCCACGGAAGATCCGGACAGACACCGTGTTGGACGACTCGCCCGTCATCTGCGCAATATCCGAAGGAGTGAACCCGCCGATGAAACGGCGGTGGAGAACCTGCCTGTAGGGTTCCTGCATTCCGTCGAGTATTTTCAGCGGTCTCTCTGCATCCAGATGGCTGTAGATCTGATTCCATGGGTCAACTGCGGGTTCGAATCCTGTTTCCAGAAGTTCGTCGAGTGAGGCTTCTTTTTTGCGGCGCACATGGTTGATGAAGAGATTGTGCGCGATGCGGTAGAGGAATGCGCGCGCGTTCAGAATGGTGTTCTCGCGCTGAAGGCAGATGTAAAAACGGAGAAATGTTTCCTGCGTGAGATCTTTGCCAGCTTCGGCATCGCGGCACTTCCAGGAGCAATAGCGGGAGATGGCGGGCTCGTGGAGAT
>CAYGGB010000023.1:0-9456 GCA_964349295.1 uncultured Candidatus Peribacteria bacterium
GGTAATATTTTGGCTTAGGATAGCGCAGGCCGCCGATGCATCCCCATCAATAAAACGGTCCGGAATGGCATGTTTATGGCCGGTCTTCCGGGGGGTGCTGTAGCGCTCATCGGTATACGTGACGGTCACTCCCTGCTTTTCGAGGAGTGTGCCAACGAAGCGGCTGATCTCCGACTGGGAGCCTTCTTTTCCTGACGGCAGTTTCGGCAGTCCGACAATCACACGATCAATTTTCCGGTCGCCAACAATGGTCATCACACTCGTGACCAGCTCTTCACTCGTCTGATGTTGAACAGTATTGAGCGGCAACGGGATGCCGACGTCGGAATCGAGATACGCGATGCCGGTGCGGCGGGTGCCTACATCCAAGCCGAGTACTTTCATGAAGGAATCGTAACACGAACAACGTACGTTCGTTACTTCGTGACTTCGTCAAGCTCCGATCTCTGGAATACGAATACACGAAGAAACGAAGTTACGAATCTCCGACCCTCTTTAGTCAAAAATTTACTGGGATACCAGAATACCAGGGCCTCGAATGAATCTATCCCCGATTCAGAAAAAACGTGCGGTCCAGTCCCTAATCACTAGTCCCTAGTCACTTCACAGCCACCATCTTCGCCAGCATCGACTTCTTCCTCGCTGCGTTGTTCTTGTGGATGATATTTTTCTTCGCTGCCGTGTCGACCGCCTTGTAGACCTTGGGCAGAAGAGCGCGAGCGTCATCGAGCTTCTTGTCGGTCACGAGATCCGTGAACGTACGCATCATCGTTTTCATCTGCGTCTTGAACGGCTGACGTCGCTTGTTGCGGGTGATCGTCTGGCGCGCGGCTTTGATGGCGGAGGAGGTGATTGGCATGGAGCTGGCATAGGGTAGAGATCAAGCAGGATGCTGTAAAGGGCTGTTCATAAAGGATTCCAACGAGTCCGACGAGTCCAAGGACGAGAAGGACTGCGAGAATCGCACACCATCCTCAGTATCCGTGCTCCATAGCCAACTGGCCCCCGGACTCTTTGGAATCTTCGGACTCTTTCAAGAGAAGAGTACAGCTGGCCCAAACCTCACCATTCCTTTAAACTCACCCCATGTGCGGAATCTTCGGATACGTCGGCAAACGGACCGACGCGGGCGTGATTGCCATTGAGGGTCTCAAGAACCTCGAATACCGGGGATATGACTCGTGGGGCATTGCCTGCAAGGTGAAAGATGAACTGGTGATCGAAAAAGAGATCGGGCCGATTGGCGAGATCAAGAGCGCCGATTTTTCGGAGAAATGCTCGCTAGCTGTGGCACACACACGCTGGGCGACGCACGGGGGAGTCACGAAACGAAATGCACATCCGCATCTGAGTGAGGACGGCACGATCGCGGTGGTCCATAACGGAATCGTGGAGAACTATCTGGAACTGCGACGCGATCTGAAGGCAAAGGGCCACACCTTCCAGTCCGAGACCGATACCGAGGTCATTCCGCATCTTATAGAGGAGGAGTTGAAGAAGACGGGTGACTTTTCCGAGGCAGTCAGAATTGCATGCGGACATTTTGACGGCCGATACGCGATTCTCGCTCTGCATACGAAATCAAACATGCTCGTTGCCGCGCGCACGGGATCGCCGCTCATTATTGGCGTCGACAGGGGGGATGGCCAGGTCGGCAAAGACATTCAGGGATTCTTCATCGCCTCCGACATTCCCGCATTCATGAACCACACACGCGTGGTGCAGTATCTCGACGACGGGGAAATGGTCTCGACCGACGGCCGGACGATCTCGTTTTGCAATATCCGGACCGGCGAGCCGCAGCCCAAGCGGGAAATCTCCATCACCTATAATATTGAACAAGCCCAGAAAGGCGATTTTGAGCACTTCATGATGAAGGAAATCATGGACCAGAAAGACAGCGTCGCCCGGTCGGTGAACCAGGACGAAGGAGAAATCCGGACGATCGCCGAAGCGATCCGCCGCGCGAAGGGGACGTTCCTCGTCGGCTGCGGGACCGCGGCCAAGGCCTGCATGGCAGCCGAATATTTTTTCTCGGTCATCGCCGAACATCACGTGAACTTTGCGCACGCTAGCGAGTTCAAACTGTTCCATCACTTCCTCAAGCCCGAAAGCCTGCTGATCGTCGTCAGCCAGAGCGGCGAGACGGCGGATGTACTGGAGGCGATGCGCGTCGCGCGCGACAAAGGTTCAAAGGTTCTTGCGATCGTGAACGTGGAAGGATCCACCATCGACCGTGAGGCCGATTACTCGCTACTCATCAACGTGGGACAGGAGCGCGCCGTCGCATCCACCAAAGCGCTGACGGGCCAGCTGGCCGTTCTGCTCCTGATCGCTTATGCACTGGCGGAGCGGCTTAAGGAAGGAAAAACACTGCTTCTGGAAACAGCCTCGGCGATAAACGACATGCTGAACCCGCGCTTCGTCGAACGCCTGGAAGACCTCGCCGAAAAAATCCAGGGGAAAGAAAATCTCTTCATTATCGGCAAAAGCTGGAACTACCCGATGGCGCTTGAATCCGCGATCAAAATCCAGGAAGTGAGCTACGTACACGCCGAAGGCTTCGCGGGCGGCGAACTCAAGCACGGACCGATCGCCCTTATAGAGGAGGGGACGCCGTGCATCGTTCTGACGGGTAGCGACGAAGCGCTGCAGGACATTCTCAGCAATGCGCAGGAGCTCAAGGCCCGCGGGGCGCTGATCATCGGCGTCGGCCCGAAAAAGTTTGACGTCTTCGATATCTGGATCAAGGTGCCAGAGACGGGCAATGCCCAGGCGATCCTGAATATCATTCCGATCCAGGTGCTCGCGTATTTCCTTGCGGTAAAGAGGGGAAAGAATCCGGATATGCCCCGCAACCTCGCAAAAAGTGTGACGGTGAAATAACTGCGGCCGAACGGCGGCGTATCGGGATTGAAAAAAGCCGCGGGAGGAGAAGCTCCCGCGGCGCTCTGTCACTGTGTGTATTGCACGACGAAGGGATGAACACCGTTACTGAAAGGATGGTGCTGCGGATCGAGAACGATCCCGTGGAGACGATCACCATGCTCCCGCCGGAGATCTGATGCAAAACCGATGCGGATGCCATCGATATTCTCCGACGTTTCCGGTGAAAAATACCCCTGCCCGTGATACGGGAAGACGTTATCGGTGCTGCAGTTCACCGGATAGAGTCCGATTTCCCCGGCCTTGGGATGAACAGTGCCTTTTACTGTGAGCGGCCAACAGGTCGCAAACACTTGCCGCCGGAGCATGACGCGATTGGCTGCGATGTATCCGATCGTCGCTGCACGTGTTCGCCGTTCGATAAGCTCACGCAAATCGCCGGCGCTTGGATAACGGGAGCGGCGCTGGGCATCGTCGAGATCGACGGCAAATGCCATCTGTACATCCCGTGGAGAAATGTCCGGACCCAGATCGATGCACAGGGCAATTGAAGGCTCCAGCTTGCTGACGTCAGCGCCAACCGGGCCGCTCCCGGAAAGTTCCTTCTGTATCGCCGCCGATTCGTCTGAAACCGACTGGTTCCAATCGAGCGGGAGAAGTTCGGCTTCATCAACGATCCGCACCGTCCCGTGAATGCCGAGTGCGTCGATAAGCAGGCGGAGATTGCTCTGATACCCGCGGATCATCGGCGGTGCATATCCCAGCACATCGGCGTAGCGCATGCCGTCGGAGGAAATCCGTGCATGCGCGGGGCGGCCCAGCAGCATCTGCAGACCAATGGCGATCTCGTGCAGACGCAGCAGTGCACCTGCTTCGCCAAGATCGACTTCGGTACCCTCCCGTGCAAAGGTTTTCAGGGGATTGCGGACCTTGACCGGCAGGAAGCAGAGTGTGAAGGAGATTTCCAGATCGCGCCGCACCGTCTCACGTAGCTGGCACAAGACCCGCTCACGGGCGGTCTCCGACAACGAACGGGAACCCCGACGGTAACGTGCGAGCGTCAGGAATTGCCATGCCTGCTCTTCGGGCGGAACATTGCGGGAAACCGATTGAATGCGGGCAACGCGTTTTGCCGCATGTTCTTCGGGGTCACCGCGTCGTGGAAGGAGTGGTACGCCACCGGCCAAAAAGAGACTGAACTCCAAAATCCAAGCCGTCCGTGGACAGAATGGGTGAAGCGAAACGTTGATTGCTGATGGTGACGGGTGACAGGTGTTCCATGATGTCAGAAGTGAAAAGAAGTAAAAGATGCATGAGTACGTCGAATTGCCCGGTGCGAACGGGAAGGGGGACTAGTCAGAGTCTAGTGTTCAGCGCATCCAGATCATCGTTTGCGCAAACCCCTTCCCGGTCGCAAAGACCGTGAATCGCGTCCAGCCGGTAAAACGATGAAGACTCATGCGTGAGTACTGTGCCTCCCGAATGAATGTCCTGCAAGTGCATTCACCAGAGTATGCCTGTAAAATCTCCAGTCATTACCTGCCTTCACTTTTTTTATGCACACTGCTTCTCTCCGTCGTTCATTCCAGACACTCCGCCGCGGCTTCACCCTCATCGAACTGCTTCTGGTGATCGGCATCATCGCGATCCTGGCATCGATTGTCATCGTCGCCATCAACCCGACCAAGCAGCTGGGAGACGCACGCAACGCACAGCGCCGGAGCGACGTGAACACCATCCTGAACGCCATCTATCAGTATGCGATCGACAATAACGGCAACCTGCCGTCGGGAATCCCCACCGGCATCGCCAGTGCAAAACCTCTCTGTCAGGCATGGGTGGATGTCACCACGTGCACAACAACGATTGGCGGTGTGAACATCCGCATGCTCTCGGGAACGTACATCACCTCCGTGCCGCACGATCCCCAGCTAGCCGATACCGGCACCGGCAGTCGCTATTACATTTACCAGGATACCTCGAGCCGCATCACGGTATTCGCGCCGTATGCGGAGCAGGGCGCAACGATCTCGGTGACAAGATAAAAGGCTTCATGACGCCAACAGGACTCCACCGAAAAAAAATGGGAATTTTCTGTGACAAGTGCCCGGAAATTCGTAAGATTTCGGGTTATGTTTCCCGAAAAAAGAACAACACCGGGCCTGCGGATCGTTTCGGGTGACGAGACACGACAACATGTGGGATGGCTGAAGACCTGGGATATGGCGCGGCTCGTCGCCGACAGTCTTCATGACACTCCTCCCATCGCTCTGCCACGCCTGCGGTCCGCGTGCCGGTTCGCCATTCGGAATATTTTGCCGCAGACGATCGTCGACGCCGTATATCCCTACCCGACCGACTGGGAGGCGAGGCTCGTCATCATGGACGATATCCGGCGGATGATCCGGCAACGGTCGCTTCTTGCTGCCCTTTTGGATAGAACGATTGTGGGGATTGCCGGGTACGAGCGGATTTCTGACGACAGGAATGTGATTGAGCTGCGCCGGACAGTCGTGGATCCCGCGTACAGGGGACGGGGAGTGTATGCGCTGCTTGCCGACACCCGACTGCGGGAAATCGGGGAAAAAGCTCCCGACTTTGACCTCATCAATGCCACGCGCCAGCCAAGCGTCATCCGATGGTCGGAGAAGAACCGGTTCTCCGAAATTGCATGGCAGCGCTTCTGGAAGGAGCTGAAAAAAATCCAGTTCAGTGCCGCACAGGAAAAATCGTTTGATGACCGGGTACAGCGGTTCGGATGGAAATATTTTTTGCGGGAAGCGGGGAAATGACGGGATATTCCCCGGAACGCCCTCACCCCGACCCTCTCCCATTGCGATGGGAGAGGGCCTATTTACTCTCATCCGGAGGAATCCCGTAATATTTGAAGAGGAATGCCGAAATTTCCTTGAAGATCGGGGCCGCGGCCGTCGCGCCGTGAATGGCTTTTTTCGGGCGGTCGATTTTGACGAGGATCACGAATTTGGGATGATCGACAGGCGCATATCCGGCAAACGTCGCGACTGTGGAGCCCGTGCCGGTTTCGTACTTACCGCCGGGACCGGCGATCTGACTGGTGCCCGTCTTGCCGGCGATGCGGTATTCGGGATTTTTGCCGGCTTTCGCGAAACCACGCTTGGCGGAACTGACGAGCATCGCGGTGATGGTTTCCGACGTCTGGCGGGTGATGACCTGTTCGAGCACACGCGGGTGGCTGACCTCCGACGTGCCGTCGGGATGGATGACCGTATCGACAATGATCGGACGCAGCAGTTTTCCGCCATTCGCCAGCGCCGCAAATGCGGTAACCACCTGCAGGGGGGTCGTGGACATTCCCTGGCCGAACGAGGACGTCGCCAGCAGCGTGCGCGACCATTCGCGCCACGGACGGAGCTCTCCCGGCAATTCGTCTTCCAGTTCGATACCGGTGATTTTCCCCAGCCCGAACCGGTCGAGCGCGCCGTGAAACAGTTTTGCACCGAGCTTGAACGACACGCTGGTCATGCAGGTATTGATGGAGAATTCGAGACAGTTGGTCATGTTCACGTGGCCGTAGTGATGGTGATCGTTGTTGTCGATTTTGTACTCGTCCACCTGCACGGTGCCAGTATCATCATAGGTGTCCGTGGGCACCACCTCCCCCTGATCCAGAGCGATGGCCATGACGATTGCCTTGAGAACGGATCCCGGTTCGTAGATTTCCTGCACCGTGCGGTTGAGGTACGCGCCAAGTCCGATGTTGTTTTTGAATTTCATCCAGACGTCGGGATTGTCGGTGGGGAAAACCTCGCGACGGACGTTTTCGCCGATGTACAGGTAGTAACGCGTGAAATCGGTCACACGGTGGTTTTTTTCGAGTTCCTCGAGGGATTTGCGCACTTTCTCGCTGAGGAGCGTCCGCCCCGAAGCGGTAAAGACGTCACTGACATATGCTTTCACGAGCCGGGCGTTGGTCTCGGGATGATAGACCTCAACGACGATATTCTTCCGTTTGCCGGCATCGATGGTGATGGTTTCCTTTGCCGACACGTCGGAGTAATTGTTGCTGTCGAACAGTGGCGCGTTGACCATGGCGATGATGCGCCCGGTTGACGGATCCATGACAATGGCCTGACCGCTGTCGGCCTCAAAGCGCTCTACCGCGCTCTGGAGGATCCTGTCGAGTTCCTTCTGCACCGTGCGGTCGATGGTCAGGATGATCGTGTCGCCGTCGCGCGCGTCGATGATCGTCTGATCGCCGCTGACGATCTGGGTCTTGTTGATGTCGCTCGCGGTGCTGATGAGCCCTTCCTGGCCACGGAGCTGCGGGTCGAACGTCCGCTCCACGCCGTACTGCGGCTCCTGCCTGGTGTTGAGAAAGCCAAGAACATGGGAAGCGAGTGAAGTATCGGGATAAAAACGCCAGTGCTCGGAAAGTAAAGCGATGCTGCGCAGTGGATACTGGAGCTCGCTGCTGGAGTCGCCCCGTTTCTTCTGTCCCTGAAGACGCTGGAGAGTTTCCTGCGCCGACGCCGATTTGGCCTGCAGTACCTGGAGTGAAATCGGACGCGGGACTTTGCGGAGAACCGGTACGTACCGAAGGTCGCGCGAACGTAGCGCGAGTGCCAGATCCTGCCCGTCCTGATTGAGAATCTGCGCAAGTTTCCTCGCAAACGAATCGATCAGCGCCTGGTTCATCTCCTCGGGGTTCGCGAAAATGAGACTCTGCTCAAACGAGACCTGCACGCCGGGAATGGCCAGATCGGCAACCGCCTGCATTTCGGGTTTCGACGCACCGTATTTGAGCGGCACAAACACCACGCGTTTCTGGGAAATGCGCCGCGCGATATCGGCAGCAAATGCGTCGCGCGCCTGCGTGAGCGAGGGCAGGGATAACAATGAGGGCGGAAGAGGGGAGCCGGGGGCGAGGGGCTCAAGAAGAGCGCCGGACCCGAGAATTTTTTGCCGTGTGAGAGGATCAAATGCAGGTGCATAGAAGGGGATAAACTCCCGCGGACAGTCTTCGCGTCCATGGGAACATTCGTCATGAAATTCTTCCGTGAGGAGCAGTGTGCTGAGCGTGCGCGCCACGAGCGCCGGGTCATCGGTGATGAGCGGATCGACGTAGATGAGATCAAGCGTGATGTTGGTCGCAAGGATATTTGTTTCGCCGGTCCGGCTGTCGCGGGCGAGGATTTCCCCGCGCTTCGCCGGGAGACGGACGCCGCCAAGATGCTGGTTCTGTGACTGGGCGCGGAACGACGCCCCCTGAACGATCTGCAGTTCGATGAGACGGGCAACAATGACGAGAAGGGCCACCAGAAAAGCCCCGTACACGATAATCATCCGGCGGTGCAGTGACCGCCGCTTTTGGGTTTCCGACGAGGTGCGGTGGGGGGTGAAGGCCATGAAAACCAACCAGGTTGGGCACTGGAGGATAGCATAACGAACATGCTCGTTTATTCGTTTCTTCGTGAAAAGGCATTCGAATAAACAAATAAACGAATTAACGAACATGGGCTTTTCTGCTATACTATACGGAAATGACAAACATCGATTTTACAAAGCTTGACGGCGAACATCTGCTGACTGCTCTGCAGGAAGAAGCCGCACGGGAACATGTGTCCGACCTGCATCTGAGCCCCCAAAAGGACGGAGTGCGCCTTGAGTGGCGGCTGCACGGGATTCTGTTACTTCTCGCGATTGTTCCGCATGCGACGTACGTCGATCTGCTGCGTCGTGTGAAGTTCTTGTCGAAACTGAAACTCAATATCACGAATATCCCCCAGGACGGTCAGTACACGTTTCCTTTTGAAGACCGGAACATCAACGTGCGTGTCGCATCCCTGCCGTCGCGCTTTGGCGAGGCACTTTCCCTGCGCCTGCTCGATCCCACTCATGGCATACGGCCACTCCATGAAATCGGATTTCCACAGGAGATCGTGCAGGAACTGAAAAATCTTGTGGAAATACCCAATGGACTGATTCTTGTCACCGGTCCGACAGGCTCTGGGAAAACGACCACGCTCTACGCACTGCTCAGCACGATCATCGGAAAAGAACGCAATATCATCACGCTGGAGAACCCGGTGGAGTACGAACTCCCCGGCATCATCCAGAGCGAAATCGATCCCGATCACGATTACACGTTTGCATCCGGCCTGCGCAGCATTCTCCGCCACGACCCGGATGTGATCCTTGTGGGAGAAATCCGCGATCTTGAAACCGCGCAGACGGCGGTGAACGCGGCGCTCACAGGGCATCTTGTTCTGTCGACGCTCCACACAAACTCAGCAGTGGAGGCGATTCCGCGCTTTCTCTCGATGGGCGTCAGCCCGTATACCTTTGCGCCCGCCATCCGCGCCGTCCTCGCCCAGCGTCTTGTACGCACGCTCACGCCGGAATGCCGCATGGATGGCAAAACCTGCGATCCCGGATCAAACGAATCCTATAACGGCCAGATGGCGCTGCCGGAACTGTTCACAGTAACACCAGCCGTCCAGCAGTTGATCCTGAATCTGTCGGACACACCAGTCATTGAGGCCCAGGCAAAGAAAGAGGGATTCAAGACCATGAAAGAATGGGGGGAGG
>CAYGGB010000024.1:0-9405 GCA_964349295.1 uncultured Candidatus Peribacteria bacterium
CCCAATGCCACGGTAGCTCAGCTGGTAGAGCACGGGACTCATAAGCCCGGGGTCGCCGGTTCAAGCCCGGCCCGTGGCACCATTCGACTCGTCCGCCTAGGCGGACTCGCTCATGGTCCTCGCCTGCGGGCTCGGGCCATTCTTCGCAAACAGTATTCAGCCGAGGCGAATGACAGTGAGCGGAGCCGCAGCGGAGTCGAACTGCCTTATTCAACCAAACTTATGTGATAGAATTCTTTGACTATGCCTTGGCATCCTTGGTCAACCACTAAAACCTCCCAAGACTTAAAAAGTAGTCGTGGCCATTTCGATATTTTATTTCAGAAGGAATGTCCAAGTTATAAGCCGACAACTGGAATTATTAACCGTGAGCATTGTGAATTGCTAGGAAGATTCATAGTTGCCTTCCAGCGACTAGAATATGAAATGATTCGTTTTTTGGCATGTATAGAGAATGATCTGATCAAAATCGAACAAGACAAAAAAATTACGTACAGATTTGAAAGTATTATTGAGAATCTCCGCAAGACTGCATTGAGTGATATATGTGACTATTTAGAAACAATAAATGATTCGAGAAATTATATGACCCATGCAACGTGGATAGGCATGAATAAAGACGGAAATGCGATGATAAAGCGATATATTCCCGGAAAAAGCCCGAACGAATTCAGTAGCATTGGACAAAAGGATTTGGAACAATTGATCGAAATGGCTGAGAAATTGGACCACTTGATTCTCCAGAGAATTGACTCGTTATTCTCTTTCAAATCGCAAATTTAATTTGTAAACAGTAACCCCCGCGTCACTATTCAACTCCAGCCTCCAGTCTATTGACGCCATAGCTCTGTTTGGCGTAAAAAACACACGTACATTCCCCCAATCCCGATGATCAATCGTACAATAGGAATTATCACTGCAGCACTTTCGTTTGCTGTACCTCTCACGTCTTTTGCCGCCCCGATCCAATTCGATCGCAACAAAAATGCGATTCCCGACATTACGTTCAACGAAATCGTTTTTCACGAATTTGGTCATGGCGTCGTTCTCTTCGATAACGACGAGGATGGGAAGAATGACTTCGGTTTCGTGGAGGACACAGTGATAGTAGATGAGCTTGAGATTCACGTTATCAATGCAATGTGGATTGATAAAAATGGCGACGGGAAGATTGGCAAAAAAGAGGTAAAGATGCTGCCGCATGTCCTGCCGTGGGCAACGTTCCCAACTGACTACGCACTGAAATCAGAATCGGATGGCAAGAATGGAATCACTCATTTTATGGATTACACGGACGATGCCGTCGTCGCACATGAAGTTGGGCACGATATCAACGGGGATGGTGATCTGGAACGAGACGCCTTCCATGCAACCAGCGGGGCGATTGGTGAAGGCATGGCGGATGTCCTTGCACTTGTCGACACGGATAACGACGGTTTCTTTGATCTGATCCGTTTCCTTACCGGAAGCAACGGAGAGCTCATGACGGAAACCGCGACGTTCAAGCCACTGCAGAAGCATTTGCCGGTGATGCACTACCCTCAGTAGTTGGAATGGAGGGGGCGATTCTGCCGATCCGTCACTGCCGGCTCTGTCGGCAGTTTTTTTATGGGGAAGCAGACAACTCTCAGCAGAGTAGGCAGAAGAAATTCAAGGTATACACTGTAACCCCCGCGTCACCATCAATCCATGATCAACACTTTCCTTTCGCTCGCCATCGCACTGCCGCTCACAGTCGTGGCGCTCTCGGCATTCCTCTTCGCTGGTACTCTGTTGCATGCCCCCATGCCATTCATTGCACTTGTCTTCGCAGCAGCATTCTGGGTAGCTTTCGCAAAACTCCGTCGAATAGGATTGCTGGTTGGGGCAATCGGATGGTCTCTATACGTGCTCTACGAAGGCTACCTGACCTGGATCGACCAGGCTGTCATTCGCATAGATCTGTTCCTCATCGTACTGCCGCTCCTCTTCATAGTAACTACAGTGGGTCTATGGTCGGCAATACAGTGGTGGATGGAACGGCGGAAGCGTGGGTGACTCAAGCGTGCAACGCAGATTCAACATATACACTGTAACCCCCGCGTCACCATTATTTACTGAGGATAGTGCATGACCGGCAAATGCCGTTGCAGTGTCTTCGCGAAGGCAATCACTACTTCGTCGCCGATCTCCGGCCGGAACGACAGATGATCAAAGTAACCGTCGTTGTTCCTGTCGCTGAGTGCGAGAACATCCGCAGCACCTTCTCCGATAGCACGGAGCACATGGGACTCGGTGTCGCCGTCCCCGTCAGGGTCGCGATCGACCTGGTCTGCAAATGTATCGTCGGTGTAGTCCATGAAATGATCGATGCCCCCTTTCGCGTCGGTCACGGGCGTGACGGAGAACCATGATGGGAATGTCGCCCACGGAAGTGTTCCCGGCAGCATCTTCACTTCGTTCTTCTGGACGGAGCCATTGCTGTTCTTATCAATCCACATCGCGAAGATTTCGCCGTCGTTGTGCACAGCGCCTCCGGAAAGAAAACCGTAATCAAATTCGCCATCCTCATCGTTATCGAACTGAATGACCATGCCGCTTTGGTCGCTATCCATATCAGGAACAAAACGGACGTCAGGAAGACCGTTGCCATTGCGGTCGAATTCGATGGTGTCTACTGCGAGGGCAATTCCCGGAAGGGCGATGTTCATCACTGCTATTACACTGGCGATCGATTTGGTAATGCTCATGGCGTAGATGGGGAAACGAGAAATCAGGACATTATTTTATAGAAATGTTCGTGAATGTCTAAATCACACTTCACCATTAAATTTATTATCTGGCAACAGGATGTCGTAAGAGACCGCAGTCTCCACTGTCTCCGTTGCTGCAGACAACTACACCATTGGTGAGGACGCTCCTGCGGCGCGTGTTCACCTTCCATCGGAAACGGGACGCTTGTCCGGGGGCAGGCTCCCGTTTTTCAGGTTTATTGCAAAAAATTTTTAATAAAGTATAGTGCTATTATGCCGAAAGCGAAAAAGTCAGAGGTGTCTGCTGAGGGGAAACTCCAAGACCCGGAAGTGGTTCTTCAGTTGAGGGAACTTTCCAACGAGGCAAAAAAAGAACAGGTTCTGACAGTGGCGATGATCAAGCTTGTTCGTGATCAGGTGGAAAAAGTCTGGGCCTGGCAGAAAGACAACAATCTGGAACCGGGAGAGGATGGCAGAGTGTTGTACGATTTTGATGTCGATCATGCTTTTACGGTTATCAAGCGCACTACATCCACGCGAAAATTTGCCACCGCTGGTGGTCCTAAAGAAGGGGAGGGAGGCAGGATGATAGCCCGGCAAAAACAAACCAGGGATTACTAAAGCAGCGCCAAAAGCGACATGCTCATAAAGAGCAGTCCCGTGTCGCGCATGCCGATGTCATTATTGATGCCGACCTGCGAAAGAATGCTGAGGAAATGAAGCACGATCAATGTGGCTCCGATTTGTCGCACCCGCCGGACCGGGATGATGATCAGCGCGGCAAAAACCAGTTCAAGGATTCCTATGACAATCAGCCAGACGTCCCGTGACACTCCCAAAAATCCGTCTGTCCAGAGCGGAAGAAAGCCAACCCACATGTAGCCGTTGCGGAACTTATCGATCCCAAACCAGGTGAGGACCAGTGCGAGTCCTGTAATTAAGAAGATTAAGGTCAGAGTTTTGCGATTCATCAACTCCCAGTGTAGCATGCACACCCTGTTTTCATTCATTTTCCCCGTCCTTTCTATGACCAAACGCCTCTCAGTATTCCTCAGCATCGCAAGCGTCTCAGTTCTCTTCGCCGCATGCACTCCAGCAGCCACCGTTCCCGTCGATGATGGTCAGTCGGATTCCTCCAGCGCGATGATGGAGCAGACGTCGTCCAGCAGCGTTGAGGGAGCGATGGAAGCCGGCAGTTCCAGCGATTCCGGAACGACCGTCGAGGTCGACCTCGGTGCCGGCGTGGAAACCGCACGCGTTATCAGTATTTCCGTCAGCAATTTTGCGTTCACCCCGGGTTCGGTGGCCGTCAGGAAAGGTGAAAAAATCACCCTGCGCCTTACCGGAGAGTCCGGACGGCACGGCTTCGCCATTCCTGAGCTCGGCATCAACGTTCCGGTCGATGAGGGCAAGACGGTCGATATCGAACTTCCGACGGACAAGACGGGGACGTTCAGCTTCCGCTGTTCCATCCCGTGCGGTTCGGGTCACCGCGATATGACCGGATCGATCACGATCACGGAGTAATCAACGGAAAGCACGTATGGGTGAGGAGGCTATTGACCTGAATGGCCCCCACCCTAACCCTCCCCCCAAGGGGGAGGGGATTTTTGTGTTTTTGTGGTTGTTTGCTCTGTCCTCTATCATCCCTTCCTATGCGTGCGCTGTTCTCCGTCATCTTTACCGTTGCAGTCGCGGTTGTTGTTGGTATCGGTATCGGGAACCAGTGGCCGCCGTCTGCTGTGAATCCCGACCCCAACCATGTTCATGCGGATTTTGCGGTGTGGATCGGGCCGATGAAAATGAATTTCGACCGTCCAGAATGGATGTCGGGATTGTCCACCGATGCATCGCATGACAACGAAGAAGGAATCCGCAAATTCGTGCATCTGCATGATCATGTCGGTCATGTTGTTCACTTCCACAAGCCGGGACTCACGATTGGTGATTTTTTCACATCGCTCAAAATGACGCTGACGGCAACGTGTCTGCGTCAGGATCCCGACCATGCGGATTGTGACAGCGGCGCATCCCGCTGGCGCATGTTCGTGAACGGCGCGGAGCGGCCCATGGATCCCGCGTACACGCCGCAGGACGGGGACAAGATTCTCCTCAGTTACGATATCGGCGCCATGGCTGTGAATGATCAGCTGGCGCAGATGACAAGCGATGCCTGCCTCTATAGCAAGACCTGTCCCTGGCGTGGCACTCCGCCCACCGAAGGCTGCATCGCCGATCCGACGGTGCCGTGCAAAGAATGATCACCGCTACATCACATGGACATTCGCTTTCAGCATGCCCATCGAACATGTCAGAACGAAATCCGTTTTCGGTTCCAGCTTCGCGATGGGTCCCAGCCAATTGTCGCCTTTTTTGATCGGCGTCTGGAGGTTGTGCCGGGAATCGACGAGGAATGTTGCGCAGCCCGTCACACCGTCGGGAGCGATGGCATAGACCCAGGTCTCGAGGCCGGGGCGGATGGTGAAATTGGCTGGAGAATAGCCTCTGTCGGTCACATACATACTCATGATCTGGCGGCCCTGCGGATCAATCGTCACGAACGGGTCGTTTCCCGCCTCGGCGATCACTGCCGCCTTCTCCCACGGGAGAAAACGCATCGGGTCATGACCTGTCAGAAGCAGTCCGCTCTGGAAGTTACCGATACCAAGCAACAGGACGAGCGCCCCGGAGAAACTCAAAAACCATTTCGCGGAGCGTCCTTCTACAAACGAGCTGACGATGCTGATGCCGATCAGCGCGGGGAGCGTGCCGAGCGCGAAAACGAACATGATGAGCCCGCCTGCAAGAAAACCTCCGGATCCGAGCGCCAGAAGCTGCATCGATTGCGTAAAACCGCAGGGGAGAAAGAACGTCAGCGCGCCGAGAACCAGGGGTGCCCCCACGTTTCTTGACTCCGACAGACGCCGTATCCGTTCCTGCATGCTGCGCGGAAGCGGGAGACGGCAGTATTTTTTCGGGAGAATATGAAGAATATTCAGGCCCAGTGCGATCATCACGAATGCGATCAGAATTGTCAGAACGCCGGTGGAATACGGCGAGAGCGAGAGGGATTTGCCGGCGATTCCCACCAACCCTCCCAAAACAAAATAGCCTGCCAGACGTCCCATGTTAAAGAGCACCAGCGGGCGGAGTTTTTCCAGATGCGTGGTCGGAGTATGGGCCTCAGACCATTTTGCGGAGACGGAGAGGAGCAGGCCGCCGACGACTGCCAGGCAACTGCTGGTGGCCGCTACAAGGCCCACGAAGAAGACCGTCCAGAGGCCAGCGACGCTTTCGATGGAGGAATGCAATTCAAAAACCCCCAGTGTTTTGAGAACCGCATATAGCGCGATCACAAAGACCATCATCCCGCCTGCCCGGAGCCATGCGACAGAGCTGCGGTCAGTGCTGCAGTCGCACGAAACGGTGCCGGGCGGCGTGGGATTTTCCGGGGACATCATTGCGTATCCAGTATATCACGATCTGCTGTCCGGATCGACCGGTTCGTCCATGTTGCGGCGTCTGCCGGTACTGTATTCTCGGTGCATGCTCTGGCCCCCGATCACCATGGCGACGCAGCACCCCGACAACGCATCGGTGCCGTGGTGGAGCAAAGACGCCTTTATTTCCACGCAGGACGAAATCGGGGAACTGCTGCTGCTCTTCAAAGAACTTCCCATCGACGAATACATGTGGGACTGGGAGGGGAAATTCGTCGATGAATCCGTAGGCGAAAAGCTATACGGGCGCGCTGCAGATTTTTTTGCGGAGAAACCCCTGGGCGAAGCCCTGCATCTCACGTATCGGATCCCTGCGTTCGACGGTTCCAAAATGCACCGCATGGCGCGGGCGTTCATGAACGTCCTTTCGCTTGCCGATCTGTCCCGGGATCTCGGGCTTTCGCGCCCGCCTGTGAGTGAACTCTTTCTGCCGCTCACGACGTCGGCCGACCAGCCGCTGCAGGTGCGGGAGGCATTCAAAAAGATCGCCGAATATCATCGTCTGGTTTTTCACGGGGGCACATCAGAAGAATCGTTGATGCATCTTCTGGAAGTCACGCCGCTGGTGGAGGACGTCGATTCGATTTTCGGGATCGAGGGCATTGTGCGGCCGTACTGGGAAAAACTGCTCAGGGACCGGAAGGGCAAGATGCCGCGCGGTCAGCGGATTTTTCTCGCACGGTCCGATCCTGCCATGAATGCGGGGTTGGTTCCCGCCGTCCTCGCCATCAAATCGGCGCTCAGCACCGTACACGGACTCGGTGCGTCGCTCGGGTTTCCCGTGTATCCCGTCATCGGCACCGGCAGCCTCCCGTTTCGCGGGAGTGTGAACCCCACGCACATCGATACGTTTCTGGACCAGTACGCCGGTGTTTCTACCTATTCAATCCAATCTGCATTCCGGTACGACTATCCGCTGGAGGACGTCCGTCGAGCGCTCGAAACGATCCGCAGCGAAACCCCGCTGCGTACTGTCCTGCATATTCCCGCTCCGGATCAGGTGCGTCTGCGGACACTCTCGGGACTCTTCTCCGAACACTGGAAACCGACGGTGGAGAAAATCGCCGGACTCATCAATGCTGTCGCCCGCCATATCCCGGCACGGCGCGAACGTCTGCAGCACATTGGATTATTTGGCTACAGCCGCGGCGTGGGGAAAGTCCAGCTGCCGCGCGCAATCGGGTTTACGGGCGCGTTGTACTCCATCGGTCTGCCGCCTGAACTGATTGCGACCGGGAGAGGACTGCTTGCGGCGGAGGCACAGGGCTTTCTCCCTCTTCTCGATACGTATTACCCTGCACTCCGCGCGGACCTGCAGCATGCCGGGAAGTATTTCAACCGGGAGAACCTGGAAATTCTCGGACGGGAGGACGATATCTACAAAGACATTGCCATCGGCATCGCCGCCATCGAACGCATCCTCGGCATTCCGCTGGGACCCGAAAAACCGCACCACATGATCCACCGCAATCACACATCCACGATTCTTCACCTCCTCCGCTCGCAGGGGCAGACCGACGGGAATGCAATCGGGCGGACACTGCTCGATGCGGCCGTGATTCGCAGGAGTCTGGGATAGTGATATGATGATGGCATATGGAAGCCGCGAAAGCATCGGGTTCGGGATCGGGGACGGACGACGTTGTGCAGTTGAAAGAGCAGATGAAGGAGCTGACGGCGAAATTGGCACAGATGACCGACATGGCTGCACGCGCGCAGGCGGATCTGCAGAATGCGAAGATCCGGATGCAGAAGGACGGCGATGAGATCCGGAAATTTGCCGCAGAGATGTTCCTCCGGAAACTTCTCCCGACAATCGAAAACTTCCAGCGCGCATTCACGCATCTTCCCGCCGATCTGAAAATTCACGAATGGGTCAAAGGGATCACGGCAATCGAACAGGAACTGATGCGGCAGATGAATGAGATGGGCCTTGTAAAAATGGAATGCCTCGGTCAGCAGGTCGATACAGCACGGCATGAAGTCCTGACTCTCGGCCCGGGCAAAGAAGGAGAAATCATCGATGTTCTCGAGGACGGATACGAGCTCAACGGAAAAGTCCTGCGACCCGCGAAGGTGAGAGTAGGGGATGGTTCGGTCGCATGATCACCCCGCCAGTGTGAGGATAATCAGGATTCCGACTGTGTTACAGAAGAAGCACAGAGCCGAAAACGCCTTCGTGTTGATGTTGGTGATGCCACTTACCACGCTGACGCCCAGTTCATCGGGGAGCGGTGAGGCGATGACAATGCCGGCGAATGCCCACAGAATATACAGACGAATGCGTTCCGAGATGCTTTCGTGATGGAGCGCCCGGTGCAGCATCATGAACCACTGCGTCTCGCGCAGCCGATGGATTTCATCATGGAAAGCCGAGAACCGCAGCAGTTCGAAGATGAGCAGGTCCATCATCAGTGCGCCTGTTCCCGCGATCACGGCGGCGGTCATCGGGTGCACATGCGGCGCGATTTCGACGAAAATGCCGATGCCGAACGGCGATGTGAATCCAAAGCTGAACAGCAGGCCTCCCAGGAACGCCGATACATAACCGTGACCGTTCAGCCGTTCCTCCAGAAGATCGAAATATCCGAAGTGGTACAGTAAATACGCAGCGGCAAACGAGCATGCGAGCAGCAAAAGCTTAGGATAAGTGGCGATAAATCTTGGCATGAGTGTTATGTATATAATAGCACTTTTTGACCATTAATGAAAGATTCGGCGGGATCCGTCAATCAAGGAAAACCAGTGGTACACGCAGCATTTTCACATCTTGCAGACGGAAATCCAGCATCTTCTTGCCGACAAACATGATCGACACCTGCTCATCGTTCCGGACCAGTTGCTCCATATTATCCTGCAGAAGACCCGGACGTCCGAGGAATTCGAAGTCGAGCTCGCGCTTTCCGCGGCCCGTGAGTTCTTTGTTGATCGCTGCAAAACGGACTGTAGCCAGTCCCTCGACTTCATCGAGAAACTCCTCGGAATAGCGGTGTTCCGGGCAGTGCAACAGGACGACGCGCTCAACGTGATGATCGGAGGCCCATTGCGACACCGTGCCGAGCCGCTCCAAAAATGAATATCCACGGGAACAGAGGACGGCGACGGCTCCGCGGGGAATCCGGGGAGGGAACGGGGGGATATCTTTGGCAAGCCCCAAGACGCGCGCGACCACG
>CAYGGB010000025.1:0-9035 GCA_964349295.1 uncultured Candidatus Peribacteria bacterium
GTATTTCATCACCCAGTGGATCGGCGGCCGGAAGTGCGGGTTGTATTCGATGCAGACGACGCGCGGCTTGAACGAATTCACCGCCTTCCAGACCCAGTAGTCGTTCCCGTCGATATCAATCGACAGGAGATCGGGGCCGGACGGGACATTGGCTTCGCGGAAAATATCTTCGATGGATTCTGCGGTCACAAAGCGCTCCGCCAACGTCAATTTTCCGCTCTTCAGGAATTCCGCATGGTTCTTCCGGATCGTTTCCACATGCGGCGGATGCTGCTCAATCCACAATCCTGACCATCCCTGGAAAAGCAGATTCAGCGAATTGTTTTCAGTGCCGTTCGATGTGCCGAATTCGACGAACGTTTTGCCGTCCGTTCCGATCCGTTTGAAGATTTCAGTGAGAATCCCGTCCTCTCCACTCTGCGAGAACACCTGGTGTTCGTATCTGTTCAGTTTTTTGGGATCGGCGTATTTGGGATGCTCGTACAGATTCTTGCGCAGAAAATCCTCGATCATGATGCGTCCCGTCACCTGTTTCATGGCAATCAGATCATCATGAATCCCGATCGACTGATGGATCATCGGCAGGCCGGCAACGGTTTTTCTGAGACGCTTGGTGAAGGTCATGCCGGCAGTATAGCGGATCAGACCTGGGCCCAGGACCTCCCGGACGGGTCTTTGGGATGCGCATTGCCGGGCTTTCCCTTGAATGCCGCGGGACGGTAGATCTCCTCCACGGGTCCGGGGTCAAACTTCCCGGCAGCCACATCATCGCGCACAAAGAACGCATTCACGCCGCAGGGATCGGTGCCGACGAGCGTGTAGCCTTTCTTGCGTCCCAGAATCCGCAACGCCGATAGGCTCGCGCCGTAGTAATCGGTCTTGTCCCACGAGAAATCCGCCGCGTAGGGGATCGTGACTGCGGGCGAAAACGGAATGCACGCGTTGTATTCGATGCAGACCACCCGCGGGCGGTATGCCGTTACCGCTTTCCAGATCCAGTAATCATTCCCATCGACGTCGATGCTCAGCAGATCGAATTCCTCGGGAACATTATATTTTTTGAAAAGCTGCTCGATGTTTTCGGCGGTGATGAATTCACGGTGCAGATTGATCTCCGGATTCTCATGTCCTCCGTCCATCAAAAGTCCCGTCCAGCCTTTGTGCTTTTGCAGGTATCTTGTGTTGCTCTGCACACCGTCTTCCGCACCGAATTCCACGAAATATTTGTTGGTCGTCCCCGCCATCGTGAAGATCGCTTCAAAAATTCCGTCCTCGCCGTTCTGTGAATACTCACGCCGTTCAATAAAGGGGATGCGTCTCGCGTACCGTTCCAGATGGCGCAGCCGCTTTCCATGGCGCAGCAGAAAGGGGACTTCGACCTGTGTGCGATACCAGCCGAGCATCCACCGGACGGATTTCTGCCACCGTTTGCCAAAACGAAGGAGGAGGTTCATGCGGGAATCCTATACGATAGGGGCATGCGTGTCTGCGTCCTTATGCCGGTGTTCGACGCCTTTAAAGGGGGGAATCACCTGCCGCTGCTGGCGGCATGCCGGGACGTCCAATTCACGATTCTGACGAACAGTACGAAGCCGAAACATCCGGAGCTTCCCTCAAACGTGACCGTCGAAACGCTCAATGCGCGGCTGGGGCCGTATTATTATGGAATCGCCGACAGACGATTCGCGAACGCTGTCCTTTCCCGGTACCCGGCCGATCACGCGTTTTGGAAACAGTTCGATGTCCTGCATCTCAATCTGATCGTCGGGACTCCGCTGATCAGGCTCAAAGAGACAGGCCGTCCCATTGTCTACGTCGTCCATCATCCGCTCGCTGCGGACCGCGATGTCACATGGCGGGAAAGTTCGGGATTTGCGGCGCTGCTCTGGTGGTTCAGATACTGGTCACTCGTCCGCGGCCAGAGAGCGTTCTGCAGGATGATGCCGAATGTTCTTGCGGTCTCGAAAACAGTCGCTGAGAGGATCATCCGGGAAGATGGAACGCCGGCTGATGCTGTCACTGTCGTGCCAAATGGCGTCGACGGTTCAGTCTTCATACCCATGGATCTTCATCAGTCCAACTTCGACGTGATTGCGATCGGGTCACTCCTGCATCCGCGGAAGGGATTCCGGTATCTTCTCCAGGCGTACCGGTCACTCGCGGAAAAAGGATTCAGGATCGCCGATGTCGGGAGACGAAATGATGAGCAGCAGAGGGCGCTCAGGAGTATTTCCGGTGTCACCATGTTCGGGATGGTCGATCATGATCAGCTGCTGCATCTTCTGCAGCGGTCATCTGCTCTTGTCTCCTGCTCGCTCTACGAAGGCTTCGGCCTGTCATTGATCGAAGCGCTCGCATGCGGACGTCCTGCGTTTGCGTTTGATGCCGGCGCGACGAAAGAAGTTCTGGATCCCGTCGATCCATCGTTGATCGCTCCGATCCGCGATGTTGATCAAGTGGTCCGTCGCGTCGAATCATTCCTCCGGTTGCCGGTGGATGAAAGGGTTCGCAGGGGAAATGAATACCGGAAGGCTGTGCTGAAACTGTATCCACTAGAGAATTCATCCCGTCTGCTGCAGGGGCTCTACGAACGCATAGCGCAATGAGAGGGCTTCCTGTAGCCTATATTCGCTTATCCATGCCGACAAAACCCCGCACGATTCCCGGGAAAATACTGTATCTTCTGGGGAAGATCCATATCCGGCCGATCCATATCCTGATTCCCATCGCACTCGCGCTCGTTGCTGCGGTGTTTGAAGGCGCGGGTATGGGGCTGCTTGTGCCGATTCTCAACGGATTCCTCAATAAGAGTTTCACCTTCGCGCTCACCGCGCCGGTCTTGGGGCCGGTGATGCATCTGCTGCCGGATTCGATTCTCAACAATGACCGCTGGGTGTTCGGCATCCTGCTTGGCGGGTTCATCGTGGTGTACTCCCTCAAGAATATCCTGCGGTTTCTCTCGATCATCAGCATGGGATACCTCTCGCAGCGGGTGCTCCATCATCTGCGCAAATCACTCTTCGCCAAATACCTCAGCTTCGGGAAGCTTTTCTTCGACACCACCAGTGTGGGGCACCACAGCACGTTGCTCTTCGAGTTTTCGCAGCAGGCCCTCTTTCCGCTGTCCACGGCGGACAAGTTCATCAATGCGCTGTTTGCGCTCACCGTGTACATGATCGTGATGCTGACGATTTCGTGGAAGCTGACGCTCGTTGCGCTGCCGTTGTTCATGGTATTGCACTTTGTGGTGCGGTTCATGATCGTGAACATCAAACGGTTGTCGTATGCGATTTCCAAACGCGGATCCGAACTCAACAAGAAATCCATCGAGATCCTCTCGACGATCCCGCTGGTGAAGGCGTACCGGAGCGAGCGGATGGAACAGGACCGGTATACCGGCATCAGCAACGAAAAGTCCCGTCTCGATTTCCACGTCAACGTGCTGCTGTCGAGCGTACTGCCACTGCAGGAAATCATCACAGTGCTCGCAGCGGCATGTATTTTTATGGGCGCGCTCTACGGATTCGGCCGTGACGAAATCGCGTCGGCTCCGGCGCTGATCGTGTACTTCTATGTGGTGATCAACGCCACCAGCAAGTTCGGGATGCTCGCGGGGTACAGAGGATCACTTGCCGCAGCCGCAGGCCCCCTCGACGCGGTGCTTTCCATATTCGACGACGAGGGAAAGTTCTTCGTAAAAGGCGGAAGCGAGAAGTTCGCCGGGCTCCGGGATAAAATCGAGTGCCGCAATCTCACCTTCTCCTACACCGATCGCGACGTCTTGCGGGACGTATCGTTCACGATCCGAAAAGGCCAGATGACGGCCATCGTGGGACCTACAGGGTCAGGCAAAAGCACGCTCATCAGTCTGCTCATGCGCTATTACGATGCCCCGCCGGGAGCGATTTTTGTGGATGGCAAAGATATCCGGTCGTTCACGCTCGATTCGTTCCTCCGGCACACCGCTGTTGTGAGCCAGGAAACGTTGCTGCTCCACGATACGCTGCGCAACAACATCGCCTACGGACTCACCGAAGTGAATGAGCAGAAGCTCCAGGATGCGGTCCTCCGCGCGCGCCTCGGTGATTTTGTGGCACAGCTTCCGCAGGGACTCGATACCATCATCGGCGACCGCGGCGTGCGCCTGAGCGGTGGCGAAAAGCAGCGCGTAAGCATTGCGCGGGCATTGCTCAAGGGCGCTGAGATCCTCATCCTCGACGAGGCCACCAGCTCGCTCGACAGTCAGACCGAAAAACTGATCCAGGAAGCGATCGATGAAGCCGTCGCCGGACGAACGTCCATCGTGATCGCGCACCGGCTGAGCACTATCAAGCATGCCGACAGGATTGTCGTCATCAAGAATGGGGAAGTGGCGGAAGAGGGGGCGCTGGACGAGTTACTTGCGAAGAAAGGCGTGTTCTTTGAATTGTGGGAGGAGCAGAAGTTTTGAATCCTTGGGAGTCATGCTCGGGATGACGGTCGCTTGGAGTTGCGCAGCATGCTGCGCAACTCCAAAAATAGACGTTCACCGTAGGGGCGTTGCATGCAACGCCCCTACGGTGTCGCAACACGGGCGTACGAGGGATTACCCCAGCGATTTTCCATACCACGTGATGTACCTCCCCGCGATCTCCGTCCAGTCATGCTCTTTCGCATACTCTCTGCCCCGATTGCCGAGTTTTTCTGCAAGCATCCTGTCATCCAGAAGTCTGATCACATGCTGCGCGATGCCATTCACATCCCCATCCGCCGCAATCAACCCTGTCTCTCCATCCAGCACCGCATCGCGTATTCCTCCCGCATCCGTCGCAACAATCGGCTTGCCGCAGGCGCTTGCTTCCAGGTAGACGATGCCGAAGCCCTCGAATTTGAGTCCGGTGACGCGCGGGGTGTGGACGTAGATGTCGCATGCACGGAATTCGGCAACAAGATCGTCTCCGCTTTTGCGTCCGGCAAAGACAACGCTGTCCTGAATTCCGAGTTCGGCAGTCAGCCGTTCGAGATCTTTGCGGAGATCGCCGTCACCGACGATGCGATAGATGATGTCGGGGTGTTTTTTGAGGATTGCCGGCAGCGCTCGCAGTACCAGATCATGTCCTTTGCGGCCCCAGAGTCCTCCGACTGTCAGCAGGATTCTCTTCCCCGGATGTTGTGACCGGACGGCCGCCGTATCGACATCTTTCTGGAACCGGTCGAACCGGACGCCGTTATGGATGATGTCGATGGGGTAGTTTTTCCCCGACATTTCCCGGATTTTGTCGCGTGTGAAGGCGCTCGGCACGGCGATGCCCCGCGCGTGTCCGTAGCAGTACTTCAGAAACTGACGTTCCGGGAACCATGTGAGCGGACGGACGCCATGCGTTCCCTGCGCCCCCGTCACGAACGGCACTCCGGAGCGTATGGAGGAGACTGCCGCGGTGATGCAGTAGGGGAATGCAAACAAGTCATGGATCAGATCGAATCCTGCGAAGTTGCGCGGCCGGAAATATCCCGGTCCGGCGCGCTGATAGATCCTGTACACGTATTCCGGCAACGTGCAGGAGACAGGGAAGGGGAATTTCTGTTCCTCCGCGGCGGTTTTCTGTGATGCCGGTACAAAGAGCGTGCAGCCGATCCCCGCAGCATGCAGCGCGCATGAGAGTTCGACGGTGATATTCCCGTACCCGTCCCGCGGATCTGCCGTATTGGAGAGGAGGGCGACGCGCATATCAGGCCAGTCTTTTCTTGAACACAAAATCGCAGACCTCATCGAAAATCGGTGCCGTCGTGCCCGCGCACAGTATCCCTCCGCGCATGTTTCCCGGTTCCATCCATTCATAGCGATACTTCCCGCCTGCTTCCGCAAGCATCAAAAACCCTGCTGCAACGTCCCACAGCTTGAGATCGCGATAGAAGAAACCGTCATTCCCTCCAAGCAGGATGTCACCGATGGATTGCGCGGCGCAGCCGTAGTTTTCGAGCGATGCGCAGACCGGGACACTTGTCTGCAGAATGCCGTTCGCATCTGGTTTTGCGCGTCGCGTGATATTCGAGCTGAGAATGGCGTCTGTCATCCCCACTGTTGCCCGCAGCTTCACCGGTTGCCCGTCTACAAAGGCACCCTGTCCTTTTGCTGCCGTGAACCGGTGTCCCATCACCGGCAATACCATGCATCCGGCCAGAAGTTCATCATCCTTTGCTATGGCGACGATGGTGCCGAAATTTTCTTTCCCGTGGATAAAATTATTCGTGCCGTCGAGTGGATCGATGATCCACATATACGGCGATTCCGGGTCTCCAAGCGCGTCCGCTCCTTCTTCTTCGGCGAGGAAACGGTGCTTTGGAAAGCGTTTACTGATCACGGAGATGATGCGTTCCTGCGCCGCGAGATCCACGGCGGTGACAGGATCCATCACGGACGTTTTGCTGCGGACATTCAGATCTTTCGTGTTGCCCGCTGTACGAAGCTGTTTGTGCCCTTCGCGCAGAACCACGGCAGCCGCATCCGCCGCCGCTTCAGCCGTTTCGAGCAGATCGTGGAGCGGGATATCCGTCATAGCGTGCCGGTGGTGAGGAGGCGTCCGATGTCCTGATTGATGTGTGCTGTCCGTTCTCTCGAGAGCGCGGCTGCCCGTCTCACCCTGCCTCTGATCTCCGCCTGATGTGAGAGTGCGTGGCATGCTTTCGTGAACGTTTCCTCTTCAACATTTTCGCCAAACACATTTACCGCCAGATCCGCGAGGCCGATCTCCTCCAGAAAATCGGAGACGCGCGACTGTGACACAAGAGGCAGCACGGGTGCGCCGAGACCGATCGCGGGCGAGAGCGAGTGGATTCTCATGCTGAGCGACAGATCAACTTTGGCGTAGCGTCCGTAAAAATAGGACGTTTTAGGCACTGCCAGCAGTCCGGTGGACACGATGCGCTGATGGACGATTTTCGGCGACAGGAAGCCGATAAACTGCGACATGATTTTGTAATCGTCAAAGTGGTGCGGACAGAGAATGAAGTTAACGTCGAATTCACCCGCAAGGCGTTCCATCGCGTGCGCCAGCGCCCTGAGGAAAAACATTTTTTTGTCCGGATCGGGGAAGCGCCCCTCCTCATCCTCATTGTTGAGCGAGAGCAGGACGTTTTTCCGTTCGCGGGAAATTTCGGGATAGTCATTGTCCTCCGCCGGCACGTACATGCCGGGATCGGGAATCGCGAGGATCTTCTCCGACTGCAGCCCGAGCAGCGATTCGAGGAGCGCCTTGGTTCCGTCATTGCGCACTCCGAAGAAAATATGCGGTGACTGGATGATGTACTGCACTGTTTGCCGGAGCTTATCGAGATTGTGGTACGTCTGACCGGGCCAGAAGCGATAGGAGTTCCCGTAAAAGATGACAGGTTTCCGGATCCGCGGCCAGAGTTCAACCGGCAGGTTAAAACGCATACCCGCTTCGGTGAGATGCGCCCGTCCGTTAAAGGTTACTGCCCCGCCGACCAGCAGTCCGTCATGGGCGTTTACGTGCTCCACGAACGCGCTGTCAAATCTTTTGGGACCCAGGGTGTTCTCGATCACGTACTCGTCCCACGGTTCCGGCGTGAACTGAAGATCGGGATTCACATCGTCACGCAGCACACGTTCCGTTCCGTAAATGAGCGCCCCATTTCCGATGTTGGTGCTGTTGTAGTTGGCGAGGTGGAGGAGTTTCATAAGGTTTTTCGCTTCCGTAAGGCTGTTTCAGCCTGCCTGAGCTGCTCTTTTTCGTCAATTTCCACGCACCTCTTTGCTTCGATCAGATATCCGCCGATCCGGGGTCCCCAGAGCGTCCCGTTCCTGATGAATCTGGCGCGCGTTGCATAGACGAGACCGACCGAAAGATAATACGGGGGGAGTTCCTGCCCGGGCATGCCGACGAACTCCGGAAAGAGCGGTGTGATCAGATTCTTTTTCGCGTCCCTGATCGTCCACATCGACTTGAGCAGGGGATGACGGACCGGGCCCGTGAGCGTCCGCACCGAATCCAGATTCTCGTCTTCAAGAAACTTCACGACCCGGTCGATGTCTTTCCCCGTTCTCAAAGGAGCGTCTGGTGGCAGCAGAACAATGATGTCCGGCTTCCACCCGCGGTGTTTTTGGAGCCACTCGAGCGCATGTTGTGCATATTCAATGTCCCGTGATTTGTCTTTTGCGTACTTTTTTGGACGGAGGAACGGTACGTCGGCTCCGAGTGTTTTTGCGAGTACGGCGATCTCCCGGTCGTCTGTCGATACGATGAATGCATCGAGTTTTTTTGACCGCTTGGCGGCGTCAATCGCGTACGTGATGAGCGGTTTCCCGGCGACGCGCACGATGTTCTTGCGCGGGATCCGCTTGGATCCGCCGCGTGCGGGGATGATGCCCAGTACCCGGATGTCCTTCTTCATGTCGGCAGACGGGGGAAACCGTTAGGGATGATTCTGTTCCATGATTGCGGCTTCTACTGCGTGTGTCAGCGTATGGCCGAGCAGAATGTGCGCTTCCTGGATGCGCGGGGTGTGCGAGGAGGGGACGGCGAGAGCGGCGTCCACGGATGTCTTCAGGCGTCCGTCTTTTCCGCTGAACCCGATGGTCTTTGCTCCGATTTTTTTGGCCATGAGGATTCCCCGCAGGACATTGTCGGAATTGCCGCTCGTGGAGATTCCGATCACAACGTCTTTTTCCGTCACGAGCGCCTGTACCTGCCGCTCAAAAATCGATGCGAAGTCATAGTCGTTCCCGATGGCGGTCAGCACCGATGTATTCGTGGTAAAAGCGATGGCCGGCAGTGCCGCTCTCTCTGCCTCAAACCGTCCGACGAACTCTGCGGCGATGTGCTGGGCATCAGCTGCCGATCCGCCGTTGCCGAACAACACGATCTTCCCGCCCTGCCGCAGCGCCGTAACGCAAAGAAGTGCCGCTTTCTCAAGATCGGGAATGAGTGCCGCAAGTTGCCCGTGCAGGCTTTCCGCTTCGGCAATATCCTGGGTCAGAAGTGTTCTCATGGAGGAAAAGATGGTTGCTGATACCGGCGCAGTATTGTACATTGCGC